>JALEGO010000363.1 GCA_022763165.1 Flavobacteriales bacterium | reverse complement strand
TCAGGATGTATTTCCTGATAGTACTGCAGATTTTCAGGTTGTTGTGGACAGCACCGATTTTTGGTCAAAGTACTATACTGTAGTTGATTCTTCTGAGTATTCCGATCTCAAATTGCTTAAAAGAATAAAGCCAATATCAAAGACTTTTCTTAAACACCAAAACATTACCAAACTAGGAAAGTTTAATCATGAGTTTCAAAATCTTATGGAACAGGGCTTGGATTCAAATGAGATATTTGATGCTTATGAGTTTCATCTCAATTTTGGAATTGTAAGCCCTAAGTCTCCACGAGCGATCATCATCTGTGCACTTGAAAAAGAATCTGAAAAAACGAAATCTATTTTTCGGTTGGAGGCTAGTTCAGGTAGGATCAAAACCAAAGTATTGGTATCCAAAGTCGACTTTCAGTCAGAGAAACTTATCGTTTATATGCACAACAAGTTTCAAAAGGATTACGAAATCTTAGGAGGGACTATCGAGGTTTATGGATTAAAGTGATTGTTACCAATTTGTGTTTAACTGAAAAACACTAAAATTAAAGGTAATGCACACTAGACTGATATTATTGTTCGCGCTTTGCTACGGGCATTTAGGGGCGAAAATTCATGAAGTTGAAGTTGATTCGAAAGTTGAGAATGTAGTAGTTTATCATACAGGAGCAGAAGTAACACGGTCTTTTTCCTGTGATCTGAAACAGGGCTTGAACAGGGTCGCAATCTCCAACTTATCAAAACAGGTTATTAAAAACCACATCAGAATTATGTCTCAAAATAAGGCTGAAGTCATGAATATTGAATACCTCATGGAGGAAAATTTGAAGAGAATTCCCAAAAAGGACAGTATGAGAATTTTAGCCATGAGAGACACAATTAATAATCTGGTGATATTGAAAATGAATGAGGAAGCTGTTAAGCAGGACTTTAAAAGTGAACGCAAATTGCTCTTGGAGGCTCAAAATAGGGTGAGGAGCAATGAGTTAGGAGTTACTTTAGCTGATTTCAAGGAAATGTTGAGCTACTATCGTCTTCGTTCAGCAGAGATTACAAAAGAAATCATTCGGTTGGAGAAGAAAATTGAGGCCTACAATAAAGAAATTGCAGCAATTGAAAGCCGTGTAGCCGCACTCTCAAAAGCGAAAAAAGGTGTATCAACATGGAACTTTTATTTAACTATTCAGAGCCCAAAAGATGCCAACGAGTCGTTCGAGATAAAATATATCACCGGAAGTGTAGGTTGGGGACCAAAATACCATATGAATGTTTCCGAAGTTTCTAATGAAATCGATCTGGATTATTATGCATACATAGTAAATCAAAGTGGTGAAGACTGGATAGAGGTACCAATGAAATTGGTTTCAGCCATGCCGCTAGAATCTCAAGAGGAACCAACTCTTGAACCATGGGTTTTAGATAGGTATGCACGGGCAGTAAATAATTCAAGTACCTACGTTTCATCCTCACAAGCACAAGCTCAATATGGGGACGTTAAGATACTTGAAGGGGTTCAATATCGAGAGGTAGAAATAGCTGCGCTTGGAATAGAATTTGATCTGAAAAGGTCATATTCGATTTTATCTGATAGTAAGCCCAATAAAATAAAAATTAAGGAACACAAAGTGCCGGCTTCATTCACTTATTATGCAGCACCTAAGATTGATCCCAATGCTTATTTGATTGCAAGTATTGGTGGCTGGGAGGAGTTGCAGCTCATTGCCGGAAACGTTGATATCTACAATAATTCAGTCTTTATGGGAACTTCTTTTATGGAGCCTGGTTTGAAGAGGATACACTATCATTCTCTCTGGGAAAAAACAATAAGTTAATTGTCATGAGGGAACCTGTTGAAGGCAAAATGGAGCGAAAAGAAACTAATGGTAAGGTTAAACAAACCTTCGCTTACAACATTAAATTAAAGAATATGAATAAGGTTCCGGTTGATGTGATCATCAAAGATCAATCACCCCTAGCTCAGGATAAGGAAATTGAAATCAAAAATATTGACTTGAGTGCAGGAAAATATGATTTAGGCACTGGTGAGGTATTATGGGCAATGCGCATGAATTCAAATGCTTCTAAAGATTTAGGTTTTTCTTACAGCATTAAATACCCTAAAGAAAAAGAAAGAAATGGTAGTCTTGATATTTCCATTTCGTCATACAAAAGAAGGGGGGTTCGAAGAGTAAAATCTAGAAGAGCCTGTCCTTCATTTTAGAGATATGAAGCACCTATTATCCTTATTCTTTTTGTTTTTTCTTGTAAGTGACTATATGTCACAAGGTATTTTTCGTTCTAATTATTGGAAGCAATTCAGAAAGGAGTTTTATGTTTTAGGTGGATTTTCACATTTTCAGGGTGATGTGGGTTATAAGCCAAAGAATAAGTTTTTACCTAATCTTCCAACCCTCAGCGATTACTCTAAAGGAGTAGGTTATCGGTACATGATTGCTAGGAAACGCCTTTCCATTGGAGCTTTATATCGGTATACGGCCCTTTCTGGTATGGATCTTTCCAGTAGAGGGCTAGCTTTTAGAAACATAACGCATGAAGTAGGAACTAGATTAGAGACATACATCTTAAAGGGGCATCCCAAAAGCCGTTACAGGATAAAGGGAGAATCAAAAAGATCTCGTTTTGACCTATATCTTCTTTTTGGTCTAGGTTTAAATTATCATGACCCTCTTGGGAAAAATGTTGAGGGTGAATGGATTGGACTGCAGAAAATCGGGACGGAAGGTCAATATCAAAACACCAGTCTTAACCCTTATTCCAAATGGACTTGGAATAGCACAGGAGGATTGGGTCTAGCTTATCACTTCGGCAGGTTTTGGAAAATAGGAATGGAATGTTCATACGTATATACTGGAACTGATTATCTGGATGATACAGGAGGCCCCTTTGTCGGGACTGAGCTGACCGAGGAGATTGAGCATTTCATTAATCCCAACAAACTGGATATTGAGACTTTGCCTGTGCGTGACGTAAATGCTATTAACGATGGTTATGTTTTGACAAATCTCATTATTACCACAAACAATCTAAATATTAATTTGTCCATTCCCATGCCAACATTTAGAAGAAAAGAGACCACCAATCCTAATTTAATAGATCTTAGAAATCAGTCTGATGGCATTCGAGATGTCATAGATGATTCTCAAAAAGACTTGCCACAAAATAATCCAGCTTCAAAAAGGCAAGAATCTCCTCGAGACCCCTTGAAACGTCTTATGTTGCCTCATAATGGCAAGCCATACAAAAAATGATTATTTGAGTTCGGACCAAAGTATGTCACTTAATAAACGCGCCCCATTTTCATTAAAGTGACAGTCATCATAAAACACAGATGTATCTTTAGGCAGTAAATGATCTATTTTTATAAACGCTACAGAAAGATCCTTTGTCTTGGCTTCTAAAGCTTCATTGAAAGCCGACATCCCTTCGCTCAATACAGCTAATGAATAGTAGGAGTCATTGATTTGGTGCATAAATTTACCATTGCCGCCCATCCAAATAAGATCTTTGTGGTATTGATTTATACTGTCTGTCCACATATAGGCTTGGTTGATGAATACAGGTTTGATACCAATATTTGTGCAGATTTTTACTAGCGTGTCGATATTCTGCTGGAAAACAAATAGAGCATTGTCAAGGTTTGGTAATTGATCCACCTTATCTGCATTTCTTCTCCTTCTCCTTAAATTTGGATAGAATTCATTGAATTTATCATGATAGATTGGGACATCCGGTTTTTTATTTTTCCTTTTGAATTGATTATAGAGTCTTTGTAATCCCCATTTTGATGTATCTGATTTGGTGTTTTGATTGAAAGCTTGAAGCTGCGTTTTAAGTGGTTCAGGATCCAGATATTCACTGGAATCCACTAAAAAGAAAGTCAAATCATTTAGTCCAATCATAAAAATGACTTCATCGATCTTTGATCTTTGTTTTAAAAGATTTTTTAGCTGTAGGATGTGATGGTGCGTATGTGAACCCGATTTCCCAATATTTCCAATCCAAACATGTTTGGTCTCGCTCAGTTTTTCCATTAGTAAATGTGACCAAGTTTCTTTCTGGTCTAATAAAAGACACTCTGTAGTGCTGCCTCCCATGGCATATACGACACGATCATTTGGACTTGGCAATTGAAAATTCCTAGTGCCTTCGGAGGTGCTAACGAATTGTGAGGTTCCTACAATTCCGGGTGTTATTTTTGGGTCAATGATGTATCTAAAATCTATGCTGGGTTGAATGACAAAGTTCTCCTTTATTGGAGGAGCAATCTTTTGAGCAATCATTTCAGCTAGAACAAGTCCCGTTCCAAATGAAATTAAGATCAACAGAATATTCTTAAGTTTATTTGACATAATTGATTTGGTTGCAAATCAACAATTTATTTTTAAAAAAGGCACTTGGACGACTTAAGTTCCGTATTTGAAATATGAAAAAGAATACAAAAAGTAGAAGACAATTCTTAAAGAACTTTGCTATTGCAGGAGCAGTAGGTCTTAGCCCGATGGCAAGAGCATTTTCGGTATCTAAGCTTTCAAGTCGCATACCAGACCCTACCTGTAACCCTACTACATTAGATTTATACGGTCAAGGCCCTTTTTATACTCCCAATGCACCAACTATATTGAATGGAGCTCTGGCTTCCGCAAATGAACCAGGCACCAAGCTCATTATAAGTGGCACGGTTTATAACCTTGACTGTTCTCAAGTTCTTCCCAATACCATTATCGATATTTGGCATGCGGATGATTCTGGTGCTTATGACAACAATGGTTTTAACTTAAGAGGTGTGACCCAATCGAATAATCAGGGACATTATATTTTCGAAACGATTAAACCTGGACTCTATCTAAATGGAAATAACTTCAGGCCTTCCCATATTCATTTCAAAATATCGCCTCCAGGATTTCCAACGCTTACTACGCAAGTATATTTCCAAGGGGATCCTCATATTTCATCTGATTTGGCCGCTTCTGACACAAGCACTACTTATGATGCCACACACAGAATAATTCCTCTCAATGCCAACGCAAACGGAGACCTAGAGGGAACTTGGGACATTGTAGTAGATGGAAACGGAACTGTAGGGCTTGAGGAATTTAGTGATAAAGGTGTAATTTATGAGCTTGGCCCCAATCCAGTGACACATCGTCTAAATATATTTTATGGCGTTTTTGAAAAATCACAAGTCTCAATAACGATTTTTGATATTCATGGCCGGATGGTAGCACAATTATCTGATGAAAAGATGATTAATAATAAGTATGAAGCCATATGGAAGCCAGATCCTTCACTTGAAAACGGTCACTATTTTGTGGTTATGAAAGTCAATGATACTCAAGTTCAAACCAAAAAAGTCATTCTAAAAAGATAGGCTCAGTGTATCTATTTCAAAGGAAGGTTGTAAAATTGCATCTACTTTTGGAATATGGCAGATAAGGTCAGAGTAATTAAGGAATTTGATTTTGAAGCAGCACATGCTTTAGATGGCTATGAGGGTAAGTGCAAGGATATTCATGGACATTCATATCATATGACTATAGTCGTCTTGGGTGAACCCATTCAGGACCCAGGTAATTCAAGTTGTGGAATGGTAATGGACTTCAGTGATTTGAAATTTTTAGTTCAAAAGAATGTATTGGATATTTTTGATCATTTTCTAATCCTTCGAAAAGATTCTAGATTTAAAGGATTGGAATCTAAAAATCAGAGAATTAGGTATGTCGATTACCAGCCAACCTGCGAAAATATGCTTTTAGAAATCGTAAGTCTTATTCAAAATGACTTAAAGGATGGACTCAAATTGGTGAAAGCTACTTTAAGGGAGACACGAAACAGCTATGCAGAATGGCATGCAGCTGACAATTAAGTTTCTGACAATTGTCATAAAGCGGTTCCAACAAACATTAGGAGGTAATAACTGTTATTTATTAAATTTGCACAGGTAAATGAGACCACGTTGATCTTGTTTATTACCACAAAAATTGGAATTCATGGAAATCAAAGAAGATCCTAAAAAATTAGAAGCGTTTCAAGCGAGAATTGATCGAGAAGAAAAGATTGAGCCTCGGGATTGGATGCCAGAAGCGTATAGAAAGCATTTGATTAGACAGATTTCTCAGCATGCACATTCTGAAATTATCGGAATGCAGCCAGAGGGCAATTGGTTGACAAGGGCCCCAAGTATTCGTGCTAGAAAGATTTTGATGGCTAAGATTCAGGATGAGGCAGGGCATGGCTTGTATTTGTACTCTGCTGCTGAAACACTGGGTATTACCAGATTGCAATTGTTAGAATGGCTGCATGAAGGAAAGGCCAAATATGCCAGTATTTTTAATTATCCGAGCCTTACATGGGCAGATATGGGAGCTATTGGCTGGTTAGTTGATGGAGCGGCAATTGTAAATCAGGTTTCACTCCAAAGAACATCCTACGGTCCTTATGCAAGAGCCATGGTGAGGATCTGTAAAGAAGAAAGCTTTCACAACCGTCAAGGCTACGAAATCATGGTAAGAATGATGAGAGGAACCTCAGATCAGCAGGAGATGGCTCAAGATGCTCTCAATCGATGGTGGTGGCCTAGCTTAATGATGTTTGGTCCACAT
>JALEGO010000362.1 GCA_022763165.1 Flavobacteriales bacterium | reverse complement strand
TGGCACTGGAATGGGTGGCCCTGGTTATTCTATTGATTGCGAAACAAAAGGAGACAATCAATACCACGATCGAGGTGTTTTAAGCATGGCGCATGCAGGCAGAAATACAGGGGGATCGCAATTCTTTATATGTCATAGCAGAAACAACACTTCACATTTGGATGGTGTGCATACTTGCTTTGGTAAGGTTGTGGATGGATTAGATGTTATCGATGATATTCGACCTGGTGATAAAATTGAAAAGATTGTAATATTGAATTAAGGCTAAAAAATAGTCAAAGTCAATTTATTTAAGGTCTCACATTTGAAAAAACAAGAAATGAAAATTCTAAAACACATAATATTGATCCTTCTGCTTTGTGGATTTTCAAATCTTATTACAGCCCAAAGTGACAAGTGGCAATGGAATTTTGAAGCGGGCAACCCTGAAATAAAGTCATTCAAAATAGTATTTGACAAAGTTCCTAGCGACAAAGTCAATGACAAAAGCTACCAACGCACAATTAGTGAAGCGAGTTTCAAAAAACTTGATTCAATCACTAGCAAGGATCCAGGAGCCCTAATTCACTTTGGCAAATCTTCTTTTAATGTTAGTCATTCGTTCAATGATGCCATGACAAAAAACAACAGTGGACACATTTCAATTCCTTCTTCATTTCAGGGTAAATCAAATAAAACATATGCGAATATGCTCAACACAAAAGAACTGCATATGGATTATTCTGGAGATCTCCCTAAGAACACAACGATTGCGAATGGGCGCAACTTTATCCTGAAATTGCCTTATGAAAACGGACAATTTGATGGAAGTCTTTGGAGATACTATACCTATAATCGAACAACTAAAAAGTTGACTATCAAAAAAATTGTCCTGACTAAGTTATTTAAGCCTGAAGTACTGGCAACATACGATGTAGCATCAACTAAATGGTCTTTTGGACCGCAAAAAGCTTCATGCAACTTTGTCCAAGAGCCTGAAAAGAAACCTTCTTTGATATCTCATAGAGGACCTATGCTTTCAGGTTTAATATCAAGAGATGTTCCTGAAATCAAGATCTCCAGAGCTCGAGGTTTTATTTACCTAAATGGTAAGGTAAACTGTCAAGGAGAACTCACGAATTTAAAGATTCAGGATAAATCTATTGGTCTTGAAAAGTATCACGACCAGGTTGTGACGTCTCTTCAAAAATTAAATCTCAAATGGACCCCAGGTGAGAAACAAGGTCAAAAGGTTGAAACTATGGTTTCCATTGAAGTCAGCGCAAATGCAGGCAGATTAATGGTTTTGACAAAATAAAGCGCATAGTAAAAAGAGAATTTATGGTTTAGACTCACTTATGGAAGGAAGTTATTACAAAACCAAAGAATCGATTGAAGAGTATATCAAATTGGCAGAGGATGTCAATGGCAAATTGCTCATAGAAAAACTCAAAAAGACTTTACCTCTAAAATCAAAACTACTTGAACTCGGTTCTGGACCTGGAACCGATTGGAAAATCTTAGATGCATTTTATAACGTCATTGGTTCTGACAACTCCTGTGAATTTCTGAGTCATTTAACTAAAACTAACCCAGAAGGAAAATTTATTGAATTAGATGCCATTACCCTTAAAACAGATTTAAGATTTGATGGAATCTATTCAAATAAAGTGCTACATCATTTGAAAGATCACGAATTAATTGAATCGGTCAAAAGACAAACTGAAATTCTAAATCCTGATGGCATTATCTCCCATTCTTTTTGGAAGGGTGAAGGTTCTGAAATTTTCAAAGGTATGTTTGTGAATTATCACAATGAATCAAGATTGACACAAACATTCGAAAAACACTTTGAAATTCTCTCAATCAGCAGCTATAAAGAATTTGATGAAGATGATTCCCTATTGTTGTTAGCAAGAAAAAAATAACGCACTACACACTTGTACGCCCTTAAACACAAGGGACTTCTAAAGTACTCATCTCATCATTCACCGCACTTCATTGTCAATTCGACTTTTTTCTTTTAGCCTTTGATGTCGGCTGAGCTTCTAGTGGATTCTCAGGCCAAAAGTGCTTGGGATATCTTCCTTTGAGTTCTTTTTTGACTTCTGGATAGGTGTTGGCCCAAAAACTTTGTAGATCGGAGGTTACTTGAACTGGCTTAAAACCTGGAGACAATAAATGCAGCTTCACGGGCTGCTTATTTCCATTGACAAGAGGAGAAGCTGTCATTCCAAACAACTCTTGAATACGAACAGAAAGTATTGGAGCTGAACCATCTGGTGCATACTTCAACTTTATTTTTGAACCGCTAGGAACCTCCATCACTTCAGGAGCAAGCTTTTTTAACAAATTTTGCTTTTCATAATCCAAGGAATGATTCAATATTGATAACAAGTCGAGCTTTTCTAAGTCGTCATTGGTTTTGACTTCGTTTAGATAAGGTTCAATCCATGAGAGATCTTTTAATAGGTTATTCGTATGGACATCCATCCAATCCTGTTCCTGATTCCATTTTCGAAGACTACTAACCCTATTTTGCCAATTTATGACTTCATCATTGAAATTCAGTAAATCAGCTCCTTCATTTTGTAAGGCTGCTTTGATGACCTCCAACTTCTTATCTGTATCATAATCCCGTAGGGGCTTAGACTGCAGTACAATATTTCCTATTCTCAAATCAATGGTGGCGACCAAACCTCCTTTGGAGGTATTCCACTCTAGTATTTCTTTTTCTTTCACCATTGGAGCAAGATCCTTCGGATTAATTGGTGAAGCCAAGAATATCTTTCCTAATCCGCTTCTGGCATCCATATTCGCAATAACCAACCATTGTTCAAAAGCAAGATCATCTTTATGGCCAGCTGATGCATACCTACCATTGGCCAATTGAAATTGGGCATTATTACCAGGCCTGGAATGAGCTATTCTTTCTGGAAACGTACGTGCCAACAGGTATCCAGTATCATAAGGATTCACCGTTTCATTATCAGGATCAATCCCAAATTGCCTCAGATACGATCTTGAAATACGATCAATTTTTGCAAACCTTCCTTTTGTATTACCATCGGCTCTGTATTTCCGCAACCCATCAATTCGGATATTTATATCTATTCCAACATCATTCATGGGGTCCCTCTCTTCTAGTACTGCCGCCAAATCACATCCCAATTCAATCAAACCTTCTTTAGAGGCTGTTAATAGCATATTCGCAATTCTTGGATGAGCTGGCAACTCATTAATCGCCCTTCCATGATCAGTTATTCTTTCGTCTTCAATGGCTTCTAATTGTTCTAACAGTGATTTAGCCTTCTTTAGATTACCTTGTTTTGGTGTGTCCAACCAATCCAACTGGTCAAATTCCGTTGTACCCCACAAATATATTTCTAGTAGCAAAGGAGCTAAATCCATTCTCAAAATTTCCGGTTCACGAGATTCTTGAAGCCTTAAATCATCAGCTTTGGACCAGAGGCGATAACATTTACCTGGACCAAGTCGACCAGCTCTTCCTGCTCTTTGATCAGCTGAATCTTTGCTAATTCTTATTGTTTTTAATCGGGATAGTCCGGAATTTGGATCAAACTCAGATGTTCTACCAAAACCCGAGTCGACAACCGCAGTGACTCCCTCAATCGTTAAACTTGTTTCTGCGATAGAAGTTGCCAAAACTACCTTCCGTTTCCCTGGAATGGGTTGAATTGCTTTCCTTTGGAGGTTTTTGTTGAGCATCCCAAACAAAGGACAAATAATCGCATTCAGTCTTTTTCTAAGTCTTTCCTGACACTGAGAGATTTCCATTTGCCCTGGCAGAAATACCAAGATATCACCATTGGTTTCAACGAATGCCTTTATTACAGCTTCCACTGTCAAATCTACAATCAGACGTTCATCGCATTGCCCAAAATTGATGATTTCTACTGGATACTGTCTACCCTTACTCTCAATGATGGGTGCTTGAAGCAGAACGGACAGACGGGGCATGTTAAGCGTTGCCGACATGATCAATATCTTTAGATCAGGTCGAAGTATCTTTTGAGCTTCACGGCTCAGCGCCAATGCTAAGTCTGCGTGTATACTTCGCTCATGAAACTCATCAAAAATGATCATGTCTATCCCAGATAACTCATTGTCATTTTGGATTATTTTGGTCAATATTCCTTCGGTTATGACTTGTATTCTGGTGTCAACACTTGTTCTATCCTCAAAGCGAATTTTATAACCTACGGTTTTCCCAACAGGTTCTTTTAAAAGATCAGCCATACGCTCAGCGATACTAATAGCTGCTAACCTTCTTGGTTCCAGCATTAGTATTTTCTGATTTTCTGGCAAAGATTTGAGTAAGACTAGGGGCAGAATTGTACTTTTCCCAGCACCGGGTGGAGCACCAATAATTAAGGAACTCTCATTTCTTAATGTTAACTCAATTTCTTCTAAAACGTCCTTTATGGGAAGATCAATATCTTCGAGTGAGATCATTCACGAAAGATAGCGGTTATGTTAGAATTTTAAAATCTTCCTAAAGATATATTTCAATAGTCTATTTCAAAGCCTTTGGCCTGAGCTTGCAGCATCATCACGTTGACAATTGAACCACCTAAACTCTTTTTACCTTCACCATTCTTAAATTTATACTTGACGATATCCTTGGCTTTGTCGTAGTATATTTCAATCGCTGAAGCATATAAAGCCCTAAGTTCGGATTGTTCTCTTAGGTATTCCTTGATTTTATCTAAACTCATATTGATCATTTGATCCGGTAGCTGGCTTTCTGAGAGGCAATCCAAAATAGACGTATCCTTATCATAAACGGTAACCAGATCCCACTTTGGATTGAAACCTGAAGCTTTGGTAGCAATTCTGTCCCTATAGGTTGCGATACCTAAATCTTTGGCGTTTAAATCTTGGATCATCAGTTTATTCAAGCCAGCAATTCCATCGGCTCCATACGGCACAAAAGTGGCATTCAGATCTTCATTGTATCTGAGGATTTTTTTATCCCAGATTGTAGCAGACAATTCAATTTTAAGATCTTGATCAATAGCGGTATAAATACCATTACCTTTTAGAGCGCCATCCATCCAATGCTCCTCAATTCCTTTTTCGTACAACCCACAAAAAATAGTGTTTACATTGATTCCCATTTTTCTAGCTTCGATGCAAGCTTCCTTATAATCCGCAGTTCCCTGATTAAATGGTTCATTTCCAGCAATGATTATCGCCTTCAAGACACTCTTTTCGTCCTTCCATTTTAAGCTATTTAGTGCAGTGCTTACAGCCTTTCCGCAATACTCGCTCCCTCCATTTGTTCTGAGCTTAAAAAGCTCTTCAGAAATGAGGTCTAAGTCATTTGTAAGACTTGAATTTATTTTAACAAAACCGTTATTCTCCTCATAATCTGTTCTGCCATAAGTAATTAAAGCAATCTCTAGTTCAGGGCTCCTGTTATTGATTTTTGTTCCATTGAGAAGGTTTACCACAGACCAGAGTTGAGACTTTGCTTGTTCTATTAAACCGTTCATACTGGAGCTAATGTCAAGAACAATTGCAATTTGAATATCAGCGTTCCCCGCTCCACCAGCAAGTGCAACCCAATGACTCATTGCAAGTGAAAACATAATAAAGGCTTTTTTCATGATAAATGGTTTTGGCTCTTTTGAAATTAGCTATTATTTTTCAATTTGAAGTCTTACAGATAGCGAATGGCTGGTTTTCCTGATATTCCGGTGGAAACTTATGGAACATAGGTTTCGAAAAGGTTGTAATACTCAATGTAAACATCGCCAGAAAAGCGATTGGACAGATACTGTAAAATGGTATTGTTGTATGTTTTTACATCCTCATTTACATCACTAAATTGCCTTGTACAACCTCTTACAATAAAGTCAACTTTGTAGTCCTCCTGAAACTTAGAAGCTTTAGACTCGTCAAATTTCACACCTAAAAATCCTCCATTAAAAACAAGTTTTAAGGTATTGTTCTCTATATCCTTAAGTGCTCCTTTCAAATTATATGGACTTTCAGGAACCGCACTATTGTTTGATTTCCAATCATACGACCATGTAAAATTCTTCTTAGCCGTGTCTGATTGACCTAAAGCTAAAAGCGGTATGCACAAACTAAAAAGACAAGCAAACTTCATACTTGCAATTTAGTGAAAAGCTCAGTAGGCATTAACTTTAGAGTATTAAATAATGTTAATGCAAAAAGCCCCTAATATGGGGCTTTTTGTTATCCTATTTAATGTCTGTAATTTTTTACATAAATTTCTTGTCGACCTTTTTCATAAGTTTTGGTAGCTTTTTATATAGATCGGCCATTAATTTTTCTGTTGCATTTTCACAAAGAGGCTTTATTTTTTCGATCTTCATAACAGGAATTCCTGCTACCATACCCACAGTTTTCTTTGAAGTTCCTATTTCATGAAAATTAAATACCTTTTTTCCTTCTTTGTTGTATAGCGTCATGTGCAGGTGAGCCGCGATTCCAGCTGTTCCCATACCACCTACTCCAACTTTTGGTACAAAGCTATAATTGATGTCGATCATCATTACTCCATCTGCTTCTTTGTCAAAAATTTCCAACATCCTCATGTGATTTCGGCTTTCCTTTTTTAAGCCGCCTCGATATAAAACTTTGTATCCTTCGTAAGGAATGTATCCATCTAACCAGTCATCTCCTTTCTGATCGTCTTCTCCCCATTTACTTTCATAGGATTTGTAATCAGGATTTTCCAAAACAACCTTCTCATCCAAAATATTGAAGTTAAACTCTTTAACATAATCTTTGAAAAATTTATCATGGAAATCATTGAGAACAGATGTCAAGTCAAACCTTTCATCTTTCGCCAATGTAGCAATAGTTGCAACCATAGCCGCATCACCACTTAGAGAGGACGCATCAATGTATTTGTCAATATACATTGTAGTTACAGCAACATTCTTTTTTTGAGCAAGTAAGTTAGTTTGAGCAAAGAGAAATACCGCGATTACGGCAAAAAATAATTTTTTCATTGTATTGATTATTGTGATTATCAGCCTCGAAATTAGGCATATCTATGAAACCTATTGCACAATAATTATAAGTTATTCGTTTGAATGAATAAGTGACGTGGATGCGTAAATAAGTGCAATTCAGTATTCGTTTAGCTCTCTAAACTTCTCTGCCTTGTGATCAAACTCATAGGCGGTCCCATTCAAATTGAGAATTAAACCTCCATCCTTAAGTTCCAATATATGATGGTGCTTCAGTTGATCTGTTGGGGAAGTTGAACAACTGAAAAAAGATAATAGCATAGCAGCAGAGGTAAGACAGAGTAATTTTGGCATACTTAAATATAACGTTTTACATGATATGAAGCAAGTCTACGAATCACTGAAACAGAAGTTTCAAATACCATAAAAAAAACGACTAGATATAGTCAGGACAGATTTTATATGGAATTCTAGCTACGCCAGCTTTGCGAATGATGTATATTACACCTATCTCAAAACCACCTCTTCTTTGGCTGGCTGGTGTCAAGTTCGAAAAGTTCACATCATAAGAAATTTTCGCGTGAAGATCGTTATAGTCTAATCCTGCCGTAAAGAAATATGCGTCTCTTGCCCTTAGCCAAGCT
>JALEGO010000361.1 GCA_022763165.1 Flavobacteriales bacterium | reverse complement strand
AAGCCCTCGAAGAACATTTTGAATGGATTTAGATTGATTATCTTGAACAAATGTTACAGAGCGAGAAATAACTTCTTCAAAATTCTTATGGGTAAAACTCTCAAAGAAAAAACCTCTATCATCAGAAAACACAGTGGGTTCAAAAAGAATAATGTCAGGTATGGAAAGTCGTTTTGCTTTCATCATACACCTTCTTTCAAAACTTTTTCTAAATATTTTCCATACTCGTTTTTATTA
The DNA here is from genome assembly GCA_022763165.1 of Flavobacteriales bacterium. Lineage (GTDB taxonomy): Bacteria > Bacteroidota > Bacteroidia > Flavobacteriales_G > JALEGO01 > JALEGO01. Next base: position 3,186 of record JALEGO010000361.1, on the reverse strand, counting down.
AGAAATTCTGCAAGCCTTTTGAGTTGTTCAGAATCAATCCACTGCTGTTGGAAAGCTATTTCTTCTGGGCATGCAATTTTAACCCCTTGTCGAAGCTCAAGAATACGGATGAATTGACTAGCTTCTATCAAGCTCTCGTGGGTTCCTGTATCTAACCAAGAAAATCCTCGTCCCATTTTTTCAACGTATAATTCACCTTGATCCAAATATATTTTGTTAAGATCCGTAATTTCAAGTTCACCGCGTGCAGATGGTTTTAACTTTTTTGCATATTTTGTAACATTTGAATCATAAAAATAAAGCCCAGTGACGGCATAGTTTGATTTTGGATATTGTGGTTTTTCCTCAAGACTGACCACTTGCCCTTCTGTGTTAAATTCTGCAATCCCATATCGTTCCGGATCGTTTACATGATAGGCAAAAACCGTTGCTCCCTTTTCACGAGAATTGGAGGAGGCGAGTAACCTTGGCAAATCATTACCATAAAAAATGTTATCCCCTAAAATTAGTGCAGAGGGAGAATCCCCTAGGAAGGATTCTGCAATAATAAATGCTTGGGCTAATCCATCAGGAGATTCTTGAATGGCATATTCAAGATGAATTCCCCACTGAGAGCCATCTCTTAACAACTCTTCATAAAAGGGAAGGTCTCGTGGGGTTGAAATGATTAAGATTTCTCGAATCCCTGACAACATTAAGAGAGTCAAAGGATAATAGATCATGGGTTTATCAAAAACAGGCAACAGTTGTTTCGAAATCGCAAGTGTTGCTGGATACAACCTTGTTCCAGAACCGCCTGCGAGAATAATTCCTTTGCGCTTTACCATTTTTATTATCCTTTTATTAATTCTGCTATTACTTTAGAAGCATTTTGTTGCCAACTTGGCATCTCTATCCCTAAAATTGATGTTAGTTTTTCTGTGCTTAGACGTGAATTTTTTGGACGCTTAGCTGGAAGAGGGTAATTTTCAGAAGATATCGGCAACAGCGAATCTAGACTAACTCTGAACTTTAATCCAGCCTCCATGGATTGCTCTATGATAAACCTTGCAAAATCATACCAAGTTGTTTCCCCAGAAGGGACCAAATTGTACAAGCCTTTTAGCTCATTATTTATGGATGATTTATTTTTTATTTTTTGAATAATTAAGGTGGTTATATGTGCTATCAACTCAGCACTTGTAGGGGCACCTACTTGATCATCAACAATTTGTAACGAATCTTTTTCTTGAGCTAATCGTAAGATGGTCTTTATAAAATTATTTCCATGTCGCCCATAGACCCAACTCGTTCGAAAAATAACATACTCACAACCACTCAAAAAAATAGCTTTTTCTCCCTCTAATTTACTTTTTCCATAAGTATTGATGGGACATGTTTTGTCTGATTCAACGTAAGATACATCTTTAGAGCCATCAAATACATAATCTGTTGAGTAATGAATGAGGGTTGATCCCAAGTACTTTGCACTTTCTGCTAATACACCCACCGCCTTTGCATTAATAAGATATGCTTTTTCAATCTCACTCTCAGCTTTGTCAACATTTGTATAAGCAGCAGCATTGATAATAACTCTAGGCTTAACTTTCATCAAAATATTTTTCAATTCACCAGGGTTCTCAAAATTTGCTTGATTTCGATCTAAAGAAATTATGTCTTCTGAAGACTCTAGTAATCGTTTTAATTCCCAACCAACTTGGCCATTTACACCAAAAAGAAGTATTTTCATACCGCGTATCTTTTCTTTATCCAATCTTGATAAGCGCCACTCGTTATATTTTGAACCCAGTCAGAGTTTTTAATGTACCACTTAACTGTTTGATAGATTCCTGTTTCAAAAGACTGAATAGGTTGCCACCCAAGTTCCTCTTGAATTTTCGTTGCATCAATGGCATAACGCCTATCGTGCCCTGCTCGATCCGTGATGAATGAAATTTGAGTTGCATAAGAAAAACCATCATCCCTTGGTTGTAACTCATCTAAAATGCTACACAGAGTCTGGACAACTTCTAGATTTGTTTTTTCATTCAAGCCACCAATGTTGTAAGTTTCTCCAACCTTTCCAGCATTTAAAATAAGTCTAATTGCTGAACAATGGTCTGACACAAAAAGCCAGTCTCTAATATTTTTCCCATCTCCATAAATAGGAAGCTGCTTACCCGATAACGCATTGTAAATAACAAGAGGAATTAGTTTTTCAGGAAATTGATAGGGACCATAATTGTTTGAGCAGTTGCTTGTAAGTGTCGGTAATCTATAAGTATGATGGTAGGCTCTTACCAGGTGGTCGGAAGCCGCTTTACTTGCACTGTATATACTATTTGGTTCATAAGGGTTTGTTTCTTTAAAAGGAGGGGCTTCTGAACTAAGAGAGCCGTAGACCTCATCTGTAGAAATGTGAAGAAATCTAAAGTTATTTTTGTTTATTTCTGCTAAATTTTCCCAATAAGATCGTATGGCTTCCAGAAAGTGAAAAGTACCAACAATATTTGTTTTGATAAATGGTTCTGGGCCGTAAATTGAACGATCTACATGTGATTCGGCAGCGAAATTAATTACTGCTCTAGGATTATATGTTTCTAATATTTTAGAAACAGTAGACTTGTCACCAATGTCTCCATGAATAAAAACATAATCATCATTGTCTTTAACTGACGAAAGATTATTTATATTGCCAGCATATGTAAGATTATCAAGATTGATAATCTTCTCCTTTTCCCTTGAAAGCCAGTCAATGATGAAGTTAGAACCAATAAAACCACAACCTCCAGAAACAAGTATTGTCATCTTTTTTATATCCTCTTTAGCATGCAAGCAATAAACAAAAAAACATTTTCAAAGAACGTTTGTCGATAAACGCCCGCTTTCCAAAATCCAACAAGCCTTTGTATTGTGCTCTTGTTTCTTGAATTTTTAAAAAGTTCAAAACATTTTTTATTTTTTTCTGTCATAATATCGCTAATCTTTTCAAGACATTCTATATTTGCATCATTCCACTCTTGAAAAGTACCATTTATCAATAATTTTAATCGACGCAAACGAGAGAAAAAATTTACATTTTCGCCCATTAAATTTCCTCCATGTTGACGGTACTGCAAACTTGTATAGGAATCATAAAAAATCTTTCCCCCCACTGCAGAAACAACCAAGTAAGAAAGCCAATCATGAAAAAATATTTTATTATTT
>JALEGO010000360.1 GCA_022763165.1 Flavobacteriales bacterium | reverse complement strand
GATACAGCTCAAATAGAAAATAATATTGCCAATGGAAGTTATAATTTGGCAGCCGCAACAAATCTTGATGCTAAGGGCCTTCCGGCACTTGATTATCTTCTAAGCAGCCCAAATGCTTTTAACAAGCTTTCCGAAACCAACCGTTTGCAATATTTCGAGGATGTTTTTGATGACATGTTTAATACCATTTCATCAGTTCTTACAGATTGGTCAAACTATGAATCTAGTTTCACTTCTGACATTGATAATGCCGCGGGTAGCCCGATTTCCCTGATTGTAAATCAACTCAATTTTGACCTTGAATTACTTAAAAATGCGAGAATTGGAATTCCTTTGGGTAAAAAAACCTTGAATATTGCTCAACCTAAGCAGGTTGAGGCTTATTATTCACAATGGTCCTTGGAATTGACAAGAACTCACCTCACTGCTTTAAAAAGTCATTTTGAAGGTCAAAGTGGTCAGGGATTAGATGATTATTTGAATTTTCTTGAAGCCAAACACGGTGAAACTTTATTAGCCACAGCCATACTTGATCAAATAGCTGTTATAGAAGGAAAATTGAATCCTATTTCTGATCCTTTATCAGATCGTGTGACTGATCAGACAACGGACTTGGATGAAGTCTATAATGAAATTCAAAAGCTCGTAGTGCTAACAAAAACCGATATGCCATCAGCTTTAGGTGTTTTAATCACCTACCAGGATAATGACGGAGATTAGAAGTATATTTAACGATATAGTGTTTCGTAAAACCTCCAATGCTCCATTGGTGGTTTTTCGCATTCTATTTGGTCTCATCGTGACGTTTTCTATCCTTCGTTTTGCCTATTACGGATGGATTGATGAACAATACGTTTCCCCAAGATTTTTCTTCACTTATTTAGGTTTTGATTGGATCAAACCACTTAGTGCCTCTGGTATGTATTGGATCTTTGGATTAATGGCATTCAGCGGGTTGCTCATTGCTTTTGGTTTGTTCTACCGAATGGCTATAATATCATTTTTTGTACTATTTACTTATGTCGAACTTATAGATAAAACCAATTATTTAAACCACTACTATTTCATTAGCCTGGTAAGCTTTATTTTGATCTTTTTACCACTAAATCGAAGACTATCCCTAGACGCCAAATTTGGCTTAGTCCAAAGGACAAACCAAACTTCAAACTGGGCGCCTTTGCTTATTAAGCTTCAAATTGCAGTGTTATACTTTTTTGCAGGTGTGGCAAAATTACAATATGAATGGCTAATCGAAGCCCAACCTCTTGCCACTTGGCTGCCGGCTAAATCAGGCCTCCCAATTGTGGGATCTTTTCTTGATTCGAAAGTAACGGCTTATCTTTTTAGTTGGACTGGTGCTTTCTTTGATCTGACTGTTGCATTTTTTCTATTTTGGAAAAGAACCAGAATTTGGGCCTATACGGCTGTTGTTGCATTTCACATCAGCACTTGGATACTCTTTCCAATTGGAATGTTTCCCTTTTTCATGATAGGTATGACTTTGATATTCTTTGATCATAATTACCTTGACAGGCTTAGTCAAAATTTTTCAGAGTTCTCATCCAATACTTCTAGGGTTAAGAGAAACATAATAAGTTTAAGTTTAATTACTTACCTCTTGATTCAGGTTTTTCTTCCTGTAAGATTTCTATTATATCCTGGTAAATTGTTTTGGAATGAAGAGGCTTACCGGTTTTCTTGGAGAGTCATGTTAATGGAGAAATCCGGATACGTGAATTTCACTGTAATTGATGCATTGAATCCAAATTTGAAAGAGGAGGTTTCAAATGATGAACATTTGACCCTAAATCAAGTAAAGATGATGGCTACACAACCTGACATGATTGTTCAGTTTGCTCAATACTTGAAAGGACATTATAAACAGAAAGGAATGCTCCAACCAGAAGTCTATGCATATTCATATGCTTCACTGAATGGAAAAGGATCACAGCCCTTTATTGATCCCAATGTAAATCTGGCGGAGGTGTCATTGGGTTTTGGTCATCGAGATTATGTTTTGCCATATCCTTATAAGTGAAAGTGAACAAGAACATAAACAAACGGAGTCTGTTTTCAACCTTAGCAGTGAAGGTTTTACTGATGTTTATGGTATGTTCTGTTGCGATTTGTAAAGCAGATAAAGTTACAGTTGTTCTAAGTGTAGTGGATGAAGCCAATACAACAATTCCGGAGGTTGCTATAATTATCAATGGTGAGAGTGAAAAATACAAGACCAATGATAAGGGAAGGTTGAAGCTGGAACTACCAAATTCGATAAGTTATCAAATCACAGTTTTTCAGTTCGGTTTTGAAAAATTTGACTTTGAAATTCCCGAGGGAAGCAAAAATTTCAAAAAAACCATTCGCCTCAAGTCGCTTCAAAAAGAGATTAAAACCATCAAAATCCAAGCAAAACGAGAAGAAGAAATATTCGGAATTGCAAAGTTGAAACAGATTGATGGAGCAGCGATTTATGCGGGAAAGAAAAGCGAAGTCATAAGCATGGATCGTGTAAATGGAAACAAATCTAATGGCAACGCTAGAGAAGTATTCTCAAAGGTAACTGGACTGAATGTATGGGAATCTGATTGTGCAGGATTGCAATTATCGATTGGAGGACGTGGCCTGAGCCCTCATAGAACTTCCAATTTCAATACGCGCCAAAATGGTTATGACATAAGTGCTGATGCCCTGGGTTACCCAGAAAGTTATTATATGCCTCCTTTAGATGCCATTGATCGTGTAGAGTTCGTTAGGGGTGCCGGAGCTTTGCAATATGGGTCTCAATTTGGAGGACTTTTAAAT
>JALEGO010000359.1 GCA_022763165.1 Flavobacteriales bacterium | reverse complement strand
GGCTTTATTTGGCGTTTAAAAGACGAGAACGACGATGCCACAAGTTTTAATCCTTATAATGACGAACAGGTAATAATAAATATGTCTGTATGGGAATCAATCGAGTATCTAGAAAAATTCGTCTACAAGACTTTTCATACAGATTTTTTGAGAAGAAGGAAAGAGTGGTTTCAACCTTATGGAAAAGTTTATACAGCTATGTGGTGGGTGCCAAATGGGCAAATACCTACTGTTGAAGAAGCCATCGGAAAATTGGATTACCTGCAAGATAATGGTGCTTCCGAAGTTGCTTTTGACTTTAGAAACAGGTTTCCAGAACCAAAATAATAACAACTTGAAAAAACTATTGGCAACACCAAACAAATACTTATAGCCGAGACCGCTACTAAGTCATTATCAACAAGTCAGTGAATGCTGTTTTTTGGGGTTTGTGCCTCGGGCGGTTATCCGGGGCATTTTTTATTGATAGGAACCCTGTCTTTGCACAGATTTATACAAAACCACAGATAAATAAAAGGTGAGATAAATTTTATTGACTTTTAGATGCATACGAAAAGCCCAATAAAGACGCGCTTTCTTGGAGTTATCAACATTCCACCTCAGTAATCCTTAACGCTAAATCAAGGTGATTTGATTTCCAGTGCAGTATCTTGTGGGAGAGAATTGAAAAAGGGTACCGTTGGAGCAATCAAGGCGCTCAAAGAGAACGAATCAGGCAGGTCGGTAGAAGAGATCAGCCGAGATCTGGGCATTACAAAAGGGACATTCTATACCTGGCGCAGAAAATTCGTAATATTAATGCGCGCGTACGCCTACAAAATCTTTGTGCAAAAGGTCTAATTAAAAACAAAAATTATGGCGGAGATAATTCTTGAAGTAATCAAAGATGCAGACCTAATTAAATTTTTTGCAATAGTTGGGTCAATTTTTTTCTTCTTCGGAGTAGTGGGAAGAATTTGGGGTGTAAAAGAGCCTATGTCAAGGTCGTCAAAATGGATACTATCAATAGTGGGGATAATCATGTTACTTGGAGCAGCATTAGGTTTTGTTGATAATAAAAACCAGTTAATATCAAATAAGATAATAAGTGAGCAAAAGGAACAAATAAGACAAGCAGAAGCGACTAAAACTGTATCAAATCAACAAAATGTAAAAGGTGATAATAATAAAACTGTTGGAAATGTTACAGGGGATAATAATCAAGTTGTCCAGGGGAATAACAATAAATTAAATAGTGATAACAAAACAATAATCAAATCATCATATAAAGAGGGAGATTATATTGTCTATTTTTCATACAATACCGAAACCAAGGATACAACAATTTTAAAAAGAGTAAAGCAGCAAAATGAGCCGGTAAAACCTGTTAGCAAAGAAAAATCAGATGTATGTTCGTTAAATAACAAGACTTACTACATGATGACAATGAGACCTCATTATTTTGTTAAATTCTATGACCAAAATGGAGATACTTATAAGTTTGTTGCACATATAAATGCTTATGACTATAACGGAACTGCCAAATTTACAGGGAAAGAGATTGTATTTTTTGGAAATAACTCAACAAAGGGAGAAGCTTCTCTTTCTAATGGATGTAAATATCTAACAGGATTTTTAGGAAGTCATACCATGAATTTCACATTGTAAGAGAAAGAAAAAACCCGACACCGAACAAAGCATACAACGGTCATGTCGGCTAAACGCCGCAACGCCGTGTATGCGAGCCGTTAGGCACAATTTGTATTTATTTTCTCGGACTAATAAAGCTCTGCCATGGACGTCCCAGGAAAATTGAAACAAATAGACATTGCACTACGTAAATGTAAAGACCCAACCAAACGCACCGCTCAGATGACCGATGCGCTTGATCTCATAATTCAAGGAATGCGCGATGAAACTAATGCCCCAGGAAGAAATCACGAGCTCGGCCCTGCCCGGCTTGATGATCACGAACAAAAGGATACGGTACACGAATGAGTCTGCCCAGACTTGTTGGAGTATGTATTTGAAGGAGATTGTCAGTATCTCTCTACTGTACAGGGCTAATAATGCCTGGTACATATTTGCTATCTTCAGTGCAATCTTATCAGTCGGAGCATATCTGCAATTTCAAAGTATAGAATTTACCCTCATCTTTTTTGCCGGCATCATTCTGGGCATCGCTATGTACCGTTTCAGTCGGTCCTATTCCTTCACTATTTCTACGGTTAGTACCAAGCACAGTATTCGGGTATCAGGGGGCTCTTTGAGCACTGCCCTGGTGGTGATTGAGTTGATTGAGCATAATCGGGGGGAGTGAAGAGGGATAGGGTGATATTTTGTGTATAAACGATTTAGTCACCATGGGAAATAAGAAAATCTGAATTCACATATTAAGTAAAAACAATGAAGTTATTAAAGATTAAAACTACAATATTTATATTGCTAATTGCTAATATTTCATATTCACAAATAAACCTAGGTGTAGAAATTGGTAAATCTTATTATTCGTGGTTAATACACGAAGAATCAGATTTCAATTATTCGAACTTTGATCAAACAATGAAAAATGGTATTTCTGTATCAGCATTTATTGAAAAAAAGATTAAGGATATTTGTATTCGAAGTGAATTAAGTTTCAAAAGGAAGGGTTCAATAGTGAGTGCGTCAGAATTATTAATAGATACCGGACCTCATGATTCTTTAAATATAATCTATAACCATGACATAAACGTAGATTATTTTGAGTTTTCACTACTGCTTAATCAAACGGGATTAAAAGGCGACAAATTTGAATTCAATGCTCTATTTGGGCCTAGCATAGGTTTTGGTTTAGGTGGAAATGAATATTCTACTCTAATTGAAGATTCAAGTAATAGAGATGATAGAATTGCAACTGTTGATCAAAAAATTGACTTTGATAAAAGTAGTTTTAAGAGATGGGATTTGGGGTTTAAATTAGGCTTTGAATGGGTCTACCTTTTTAAAGAAGACTTTTCTATCTTTTTTAGTCCAAAATATCAAGTAAGTATTACAAATTTCAACAAGATAGAGGATAATACCGGTCAACAACTTAGAAATAGCGGATTTACAATTAGCTTGGGAGCGAAGATGTTATTATAACTGAAAAACACGATGACTAACAAGGGCTAGCCGACAATACTCCGCGATGCTGCGTACTGCGGCTAGCCGGGCCGTTGGCTGTAATGTAAAAGGACATTCTCGAAAACAAAGAAAATGACTCAATCTGAACTCATAATTTTAAACTTTACAGAGATTAGAAGAAGAAGCGTAAAACTTTGGAAAGGACTTCCTGAAAGCTATTACAATTGGAAACCTGACGAAAAAGCAATGACTGCCATAGAAATGGTTAGACACGTTTTGGAAGCCGACTATGGGTGGAATATAATAATCAATAATGGGAGTATGGCAAATTATCAAACGCCCTGGAAAAATCGACCATTTATTAGCGTTGCTGACGAACTTGAATTTGCTAAAACTTACAGGAATACATTCCTAGAAAGCGTTCGCCAATTTTCGGATAAAGAATTAAACGAAATGAAAATCACTCACCCCGGAAATGGAGATAGAAAAATCCTTGGAAAATATTTATTACGGATTGGGTATCATGAATCTGTTCACGCAGGACAGTTCCTTTCGTATTTGAGAGCCATGAAAATTAATCGCCCAGAGATATGGGATTAAAAGTAAAAACACTACAGCCAACAAAACCTAATGTGCTAAAGCGGAAGTCCGCTTTAGCTGTACCTCTGATCATCCTTACTGGCTTTACATCAACACCCAATTTGAAACCAACATCCAGGGGAACAGCTTCGTGGATATTGAGCTTGAAGAAGGGTTCTATCAATTCCGGATGGAGCAGATCTCCGGCTTCCTCCTTTTCCCCACCGTCCAGGAAACCGAAATGACACTGACGTGCGGGAGCAGGCGTTGAAGTATTTGGCAGAAAATCAATATTCTAAATAATGCAATACATAGGTTATCTACTAGTAGTCATTCATTTGTTTCTTCTTGGTTGGAGTGCCGGAGGTTTCTCAGAAATGATATTTTCAAATGTACCATGGACCCCATACACTAATCTAGACTTTCCGAAATGGTTGCTACCTATTCATTGGGGTTCAGTAATGATCACATCAATCGGTTTTTTGATTGGATATTTCACCAAATGGAGTGGAACACCTGAGTTTATGCTTGCGGCCTACACCATGCTATTTACAATATGCGTGATAGAAACCTTTGGATTTATGACAAGCACCTCCAAATATATTGCGATGGTGGCTGAATTAGTGGTATACACTGCCATCTTAATAATCCTATTCAAGAATAATTCTTTTGGTTAAGACGAAAGAGGAAATAAAAACCGAACCACTAACATGATATATATGACAATGCTATCTATCGGTCACATTGCGCATATACTTAACGTTGTGGGCAATTAAAAAATCAACATGACAGAGAAACTACTCAGTACAATTCTTATCATAGGTTTAGGGTTTTTCCAACTACACGCACAGCATACCAGTCCTTTGCTTTCAGGAAAAGTAGAAATTTCTATAACTGAAGGGACGTTCGAATGCGATTTGACGCTATCGGACATCCCCACCATTGAGGACTATTTTATTAGGATTAACGCTGGCATGAATATACTTCATATTAGAAGTAAAAAGCCGTATGACTTTCTAATTTACTTTAAAAAATCCTTGAAGGACACGCTCTCCTCAGGTGAAACAGCTGCGTATTATTTTGAGGATAACAGCGGTAAAGGAAAGTTTCTACCTGAAGAAATTCAATTCAGATACGTCGGAAAATTTCCTGTAGCATCAGATACTTTGGAGTATTACAGTCGTAAAGATTGGAAAGGCAATATTGCTTTTAACGGAAAGTCCGTCAGGACCGATGCCTTTCAATCTGCTTGGTATCCTATCATTTACGACATAGCAAAAGACAAGCTTTATCACAAAGTTAGGTACGACTTTGAATTGAGTTGTGCAGATTGCTCTACTTTACACGTAAATGGTAATCCACCTGTAAAGGGCTCGAGGCATAGATTTAAGAGCGAATTGCCTGTTGGCCCAGCATTATACAGTGGTAACTTTGAATTTATTTCTAAGTCTGATACCTACCTTCTGAATGCTGATTTATTACGAGAAGAGGCAGATAAATTTGAGGAGGTGGTCAGCTCATACAAAGCGTTTTATGAGCAGAACTTAAATATTCCATTTGAACAGGTAACCACATTTGTAGAGACAACACCAACATCCCTGAAAGATGGTTTTATGTATGTCAGTTATCCTACCATTTATTCCATTGGCTGGGGTGAAGGTTTAAGGGGGATTTTTGACCCAGAAAAAGAGAATCATAATAAAAAAATGATTGCTCACGAATTAGGTCACTACTATAGCGGAACTTTGAAAGTATTTAATTCACCAATAGGGAATGTGTTAAGCGAAGGATTAGCAGAGTTTTTATCCATGAAGGTATTGGCTGAGTTCATCGGCGAAAAGGAATTCAATGCTGATTTAAAAAGAAAATATGAATTATCAACTAGACTTAATCCTACACCAATCTCCCAAATCGGTACTGAGGAAGATTTGGGGAATCGATATATTTACGCTTACCGGTATTTTCCATTACTTTTACATGCTATTGAAAAAGAGATAGGACAAAAGAGAATGTGGCAATGGCTGCAAAATGTTTTTAAATCAGAAATCGACTATACTGATTATGAGTATCTTTTGCTTTCACTCGCAAATGTGGTTTCTGAGGAGGAATTAAAAGTAGTAAGGAAAAAACTTTTGGAAAGTTCAGCATCGTTAAAGAATATCAGAGATAATCTTGGAATTGAATAAAAATGCCCACAATGGTTTGCATAGCTGTCCATGCTCCTACCGTCGCACGGCAGATATGAAAACCGTTGTAAACATTAAAATGAAAATTGCTTTTGGTACTGCGATGGTGTAAGGCCTGTGTACCTTTTAAAAATTTTGCGGAAGAAATTCAAATCTTCGTAACCCGTAGCGTAGCTTATTTGACTAATATTGGATTCACCCGATTCCAACTTCTTTTTTGCAAATTCAACCTTTGTTCTTTGAATATACTCAAGTGGTGATATTCCAGTGGCCGCTTTAAATCTTCTTATAAATGTTCTCTCCGAAAGAGCAGACATATCAATTACTTTCTTTACGGTGATAGCTTCATGGATTTGACATTCAATAAACCTTTGAGTAGCTAGAATAGCTTCGTCACCGTGTTTTTTCTGCCCTATGAAAATGCTGTAAGATTGTTGGGATACATTCCCTTTATTGATCAAGAGAATTTTGGCAGTGTAATTCGCAAGTCTTTTACCGTAATATTTCTCGATTAGATAGATGCCTAAGTTTAAAAATGAAGTGGAGGCTCCGGCCATAATGATATTGTCGTTATCCACCAAAATATTTTCACTTTTGACTGCCACCTTAGGGTACTGTTGCTTGAACTTTTCGGCAGCAAACCATGAAACGGTTGCCTCCCTGTTGTCCAATAAGCCGGTCTCGGCAAGTATAAATGCGCCGGTGTAGACTTATGCTTCTTAAGACAGTCTATAATTGTAAAATAGTAGTTCCAATCAAGTTTGGCAGGGGCTAGCCCCTGCCAAACTTGCGCTTTGC
>JALEGO010000038.1 GCA_022763165.1 Flavobacteriales bacterium | reverse complement strand
TTATTTTTTCTGTGGCACTATCTGTAAATTTGAGAAACTCATTTTGCCATTATTTTCATAAGGTGTACTACCCTTTTTTGTCCGTCCTTTCCTCCCCTACTTAAGCTGGAGCGATAGAGCGACTCTACAAAATTAGATGAAAAATGACAATGGTTCAATAAAAATTGACTTGTGTTGCCCCTCTGCCATAATCTCTGTAAGAAGCATCGAAATACTCCAAATGATAATCAGATAACACTTTTCTAACTTCTGCCTTTAACACACCTTTACCAATTCCATGGACGACAATTAAGGATTTGGTTTTGTTTTTAATGCACTTTTCAAGTTTGTCTCTCAGGGCCTCCAGCTGAATGAAAAGTTTTTCAGAGTTCGATAAATTAGATTCATAGGAAACAAGATTATGGAGGTGCAAATCAATTTCCTCATAATGACTCCTTTTAGGTTTTCTTTCGGGAATTTGCTTCGCCTTCACCACTGGATTCACATCCTTAATCTCTGTTCGATCTATGGTCATTGGTTTTGACAGAATCACTTCATTTGTTGGAACCTGATATGCAAATCCATCAATTTCTACTTCCAAAAGATTCGGGTTGACAATAGCCATGATCATCCCTTCCCCTACTTCGTTCAAAAGCGTAACTTTATCACCAATTTTAAATTCCACAGCGCAAAGTTAGACATATGAATGAAAATCCTTGGAAAACACTTAGCAGTAAAATAGAATATTCAAACCCTTGGATTGAAGTAACGGAGCATCAGGTCATCGATCCTTCCGGTCAAAATGGCATCTACGGAACTGTGCATTTTAGAAATATTGCTATAGGAATTATTCCAATGGATGAAGATCAGAACATATGGTTGGTTGGACAATACCGTTATCCTCTTAAAGCCTATTCTTGGGAAATTCCTGAGGGTGGTGGAGATCCCGATATTGATCCTGTTATTTCAGCTCAGAGAGAGCTTGAAGAGGAAACTGGACTGAGTGCTCTACACTGGGAAAACATTTTAGAAATGGATTTGAGCAATTCTGCTACCGATGAGCGGGCGATCGTTTATCTTGCGACTGAACTCAGTCAAGGCCAGGCTCATCCTGAATCTACTGAGGATTTGAAAGTTAAGAAGGTACCTTTCGAGCAGGCTTATGAGATGGTTTTGAATGGTGAGATCAGGGATAGCATGTCTGTTGCTGGCTTGCTTAGACTTAAGATTCTTCTTTCCGCCTCAAGCTATTAAAGCTTGTACATTACAACAAAATTTGCACCTGTGGATTGTAAATAATGTCTAATTGGGGACCCTATTACCGTGGGCGTAAAGGAATATCTGAACACGGGTTCGAAACGAAGTTTAATGCCCTTTACAACATCAGCCTCCACCCCTAAACCAGCAGTAACAGCAAAATTAATGGCAGCGAGCCCATCTGATTCAAAACTGTCCCTCCTGTGTACAGATCCATCAGAATATTCCAAGATTGCCTCTGTATTCCGTTGAAGAAAGAAAGATGATATTAAACCACCTGACACAAAGCCTCTTAAAGGAGGTTTAAAAAAGTAATAATTCACTTTCATTGGCAGGTCTATATATTGGTAATGAAAGTTAAAAGAAGATGCAATTGGGAATGCGGAGTCTGGTTCTAACCAAATTAGGGGAGTTTGATTTGTTCTTTCACCCTTATCAGAAAATTGAAGAGCCGTTTGAATGGAGATGTTATTTGTTAATTTATAGAGTAAAGTAATACCTGATGTGTAACCAAATTTCGGTATTTCAGTAGCGTTTCTTAGGTCAGCAAATGCGGATGCCATAGGATCTGCATCCAAAGTGCGATAACAATAATCGAGAGAAAAGTTTAGTCCAATGGATAACCTTGAAATTGTGGAATCCTTTTGACAATAAACCGTTAACGAAAAAGCAAAAAAAACACAGCTTAATATGCACTTCATGGTCTTATAACACTTGATTGAATTGAAAGTTACAGGGCAGTTATATCTTCTGAACTAATTGTGTTATTACCGATCAGTCCAGAATCGTCTGATGTGTGGCCTTCAAAATCTGTTCAGCTCCCTCCTTATTCACGCTCTCCGCATAAGTTCTTAAAACAGGCTCTGTTCCAGAAGGTCTAATCATTACCCATTCGTCCTCATTAAAATAGAATTTAAATCCATCTAAAGTTTCCAACTTTTTGACTTCATAGTTTCCAAAAGACTTATATGCCCCTTCTTTGCATTTATCTACAATCTTGATCTTTTCCCCTTCGGTAAGTTTAAGGTCTACCCTTTGGAATGCAAAAGCACCGATTTCATCATATACTTCTTGCACCAATTCATTGATTGATTTGCCACTTACAGCCATGAATTCAAGAATGGTTAAGCCGATCCAGATGCCATCTCTTTCAGGAATATGTCCTCTTACTGCAATACCTCCGGACTCTTCACCACCAATTAGCACATCTTCTTCAATCATAATTCCACAAATATGCTTGAATCCTATAGGCACAACGTCTAATGACAAACCATATTTTTCGCATAGTTTTTGGATCTTTACGGTTGAAGAGAAACCAGTACAGATTTTTCCCTTTTGACCTTTATACTTTACGAAATATAACATCAAAAGGAGAATGATATGGTGAGAATCGATAAAGTTCCCTTCACCATCTAAAAGGCCAATTCTATCTGCATCGCCATCTGTGGTTAATGCCACATCAATATTTCCTTTTTCCTTGATATAATCTGAAAAAGCCCCTAGATTCTTCATTATGGGTTCAGGTGATATTCCGTAAAAAGTTGGATTGTGCTCACATCTAAAAAAATCCGCATTTGGAAGTAAATCTTTCATTACTTTTTGACCTGCTCCATACATAGCATCATATGCACAGTTGATACCAGAGTTTTGGATGAGTTCTAAATCAAAGTTCTTTTGAACCTCATACTTATATACAGATTCTAAGTCAATGTATTCAATCAGACCGTTTTTCTGAAACTCTTCGAATGAAAGTTCCTTTGGATCAACGGACAAATTACTGGAAATACGCCCTTCAATATCCTGAATATCATCAACCAAG
>JALEGO010000358.1 GCA_022763165.1 Flavobacteriales bacterium | reverse complement strand
GATGCCCAAGGAAACTCATACGGTGGAGGTCTATTCGGTTTTAGTAATCCAAACGCCTCAACTTATGAAGTAGATCTTACACTTGGGAAAAATGTAGGATACAATTCAGAAATGCAGCCTGGCGTCTACAACTTTTCACTTGAAAAATTTGGTGGAGACAAGAATGCGCCATTCAAAATGGAACTTATACTAGAAGAAATCAACTACGGTAGGTCACAATTTGATAATTACCCGCATTGGCCTGAATTCATCGATAATTATTTGAAAAGCAATAATACAGAGGTTAATCCTTGGCTCGCCAATAGAAACCCCAATGAAGCCGCTATGCTGTCGGGAATGCTGAAAACAATAACTTATCCTACTGGTGGTAAAGAGCATTTCACTTTCGAAGGGCACCGTTACAAAAATACTTATGACGACATACAAACTACATATTTAGAAAGTGAGTTCAGCTGTAGTTCCTTTGGAACACCATGTTCTGATTGTCAAAACAATCATATTAAGGAAGTCCAAGGTGTTAAGTTTGATGATTTGCAAGACAATCTTGAATACTACAGAATTACTTGTTCCGCAGAGCGAATTGATCAAAACAGTTCATCTTCATGTTATAATCCAAATGGAAATTTAAATGATATCGATTGTCAGTTTTACATACTTGATGAAGTCACAAACCAAATCGTGTTCACTGAACCTCTACTTTTGAGTTCAGATCAAAGTGACCCAAATTTCACCAAAATTCTTAAAACTAAATATTATCCTGGGCAATTTGAATTAGATGAAAATCACACCTTTACACTGGGCATTAAAAAAAATAGCCCCAATTATCTGGTTCGACTAGAGTTTAGCTTGGCAAAAATTCAACGAATACAAAAAACAGAAAATGTTTTGGTTGGAGGGCTTAGAATCAAAGAAATCAAAACGGACCCCATATCAACGTCTTCTTATTCTCGTATATTCAGTTACAATGACAATTCAGACCCAAAATGGTCTAGTGGAGAGCTGATTGGAATTCCAGCATACTTGCAATTTGCTCCTAAATTCATCTATCACAAATATCAAGCTCAAGCCATGAGGTGTCAGTACATGGGACCTTCTGTTCCAGTAATGCTATACTTCAAGTCCAATACTTCAGCACCACTTGGAAGTACGGAAGGTATGCATATTGGCTACAAGGATGTACAAATTGAATACAAAGGTCTCAACGAAGGTTATACAAATTATAGCTATTACGTATTGAAAAATCTTGGTATAACTTTCACACGGGTTGACTTTCCCGTATCTCCTGAATGGTATAATGACCTTGACACTACAACTATCTTAAATGGAAAACTGAGAATGATAGAACACTTTGATGAACAAGGTAATTCAGTCCATAGGAAAAGGTATTTATACAATGTAGATGAGTTAGTATCCAAAAGAAGTCTTCAAAGGCAATATGCAAGTTATGAGGTCTGCCAAGCTTTTCTCCAAATCACAACCTGTCAATCCTGCCCCGCAAAAGATATGCAACTGGAAGTTCAGCAGCACAATGCCGGAGGTATAGCGCGAAATTACTATCTCAATCGATCCTTTTTCGTGAAAACGGTTAAGACGATTGACAGCTTGGATGGTGTCAAGGATACTATTATAAACCAATTTCATCCTCAAGCAGAGCATGTGAATATTGTCTCAACAAGCAGAAAAAACAGTGATGGAAAAGTTTACAAAACTGATTATACCTACGCATTAGAAGAGGGTAATACCCAGCTTTTAAACTATAACTTCATTGATGCCCCATTAACTGAACGGTCATTTATTGACCTCAATCTTATATCAGGAAAAATAAATGATTTTGATGTCAATAACGGGGTCAACCTAAAAAGAGTTGAGCGTTTAGATAATGATGGAAATAGAATATTCGAAATGCAAATCGATCAACGAAATACTCAGGGACAACTTTTGGAGTATCATGGAATAGATGCCATACACTACACAACTATAAGAAGTGATTATTTTAATGGAGAAAAAATAATTGCCAAAGCTAAAAATGCTGAACTTGATCAAGTTGCATATTCTGGATTCGAAAATACTCAAGACAAAGGTGGATGGGATTATAATTCAAATGGAATATACCTATCAAATACCAAAAAAGTTGGCGCTAAAAGTTATCGCATCAATGGAAGAATCATTCAGAAAAATATTCCTTCCGGAAAATACAATTTAGAATTTTGGATTCAAGGAAGTGTAAACATCAAGATCAATGGAAATAGTGTGTTTCAAAGTTCTAGTTCTTCATTGCACTTTGAAAGACAGAATCAACTCATTAGTGCTTCCAATGCGTTCAATACTATTGAGATTTCAGGCACGGGATATATTGATGAATTGCGCCTTTATCCCGAAGATTCCTATATGGAATCATATAGTTATGATAAAGTGACAGGTGATTTAGTCAGCTTAGTGGACATTAATTTTAGACCGAGATACTTTGCATATGATGAATTCCATCGTCTTGTGGAAATAAAAGATCACAACGGCTACATTGTGTCAAGAAAAGGTTACTTGATAGATGCCGTCAGCGCAAACAACACGATTGAGGACACCATACTATTAAGACCGTTCAAACAGCTCCCAAAGGTCTTAAAAGCTGAATATTTCCAAAGATCAAAATCCTTACGGGATGGTATTGGTAGAGAGATGATGTCCATTGCATATGATTATTCTCCAAAACAAAATAATGTTATAAGTTATATCAATTATGATTTGGACGGCAATAGTTCAATTTCCTGGTTGCCCTTTACCCATGCTACAGAACCTTCTTACTCAAACGTCCCAGGGCTCATTGATGCTTTCTATGATGCAAATTTGCAGGTAGGAGCATATGCGTTTAGTCAAACGGTTGAAGGTTCTCCATTAAATAGACCAAACGAAATTTCAAAGCCTGGTTTCATTCATAGAATTGGTGGTGGTAGATCCACCAGAATTCAATACAGGTCAAACTTTTCAAATGAAGTGTTGATGGTTCAGGAATACTGCACAGATTGTTCTACCCCAAAATTTTATGATAAAAATTCACTTTATGTTACTACGATTATTGATGGTAACGGCAACAAAACTATTACGTATAAAGATAAAGTAGGAAATATCATTCAAACTAATAATGAAGGATCTATTACATACAATGTTTATGATAGAAAAGGAAGGTTAGTTGTGATACTTCCTCCAGAAATCT
>JALEGO010000037.1 GCA_022763165.1 Flavobacteriales bacterium | reverse complement strand
TCGTTTTAAATTGTAAAACGATTAAGAGCCACCTCTGATCCAAGTTTTCATTCGATTGGTGAAGAGCGAGGGCCTTAAGCTCATCCATGTTGTGACTTTTGAGCTGCTCCAGTTGATCAACTTGATTTGTGGTTATACCACTGAGTAAAACAACTTTGTCCATTAATTCTTCCATTTTTTGTTTTGAAAGTTTTTTGGTCCTTTGAAAGTGAAAGATCAAGAGGATTAAAATTATAGCTACAGAAATGGCTAAAATGGTGGTGATGGTCTGTTTAAATTTAGCTTCCTGAATTTTGGCCTCTTTTGCAAAGTCTTGTCTGCGATCCTGTTCCATAATCATTTGCATGTTAAAAATGGAAAGGGTAAAGGCCTCCTTCATTTTGTTTTTTTTCTTTAAGTAATCGGCCAGAGGCTGAGGTATATCTAATTTTTGATTTGAATTGATAATCAGGTATTGCTTGATAAAATCTTCGGTTATCGCGTCTATCACTGAGATATCATGATTGAAAATAATTTCGTTAGCACTCGCAAGGGCTTGTTTCGGGTTATTTGAACTATTCACCAAGAAGTTCAAATAAAGTTGATAAACCTCAATTTTGCTTTGTTCTAATTGAGCAAATGCTTCGGTAAATTCCGCTCTTGATCGAATCAAGGCATTTTTATTTCCAGAGAGGAAGGCTGCGTGATCTCTTATTTGGAAAAAAGACAACTTCTGGTTGATATTAAGAGATTGTTCTTGCTCAAAAACGGAATCAACAAGACTGATGGTCTTGTCGTAGTCTTTCAGACCCATCCAATATTGACATTTCAGTCGAGTCAATTCACGAACCCAATATTTATTAGGTTGCTGCTCGAAATAGTTTTTGACGTCCTTATAAGAATCATTAAAATCTTGAAACTGCTTTAAATCAATCCAAAAGCGCAATAAATCCAACTTTGCCGTATTGACAACATATTTGTCCTTGTAAGGGTATTCATTGAGCAAGCTTTCAATTAGTTTAGCCGCAACGCGGACCTGTCCAGCTTCTTCATATACTCTGGCAAGTCTTGAAGTAACAGAATACAAATTCTTCAAATATCTGTTGTTTGAGCTGAGGATTTGACTAATTGTCAAGTAGTGAAAGGCTGAGTCTAGCATTTTAGCTTCAAGGAAAAGGGCTCCATAATCTGAAAAGAGATACGCCTTCAGGTTTTCATCTTGGCTAGATGACAATAGGTTTTTGGCTAAATTCAAATGATGCAGGGCGGAATCAAAGTTGGCCAATTTGCTTTCTTTATACAGGTAAGAAATTAGGATCTCAGTAAAAATGTGACCACCCAGATCTTCATCCAATCGGCACTTTTCTATTATATCTTGGAATTCTATTAATGCTTGATTTGGATCATTATTTATGAGCGATCGAGCTTGAATCGATAAGTCGTAGTAATCTGTGTTGGCAAAGAATTCCTTGCCTTGAGGATCTGCCTGGAGTCCAGAAAGGCCCAGAAGTAAAATAAATGGGATTAAAAGTATTCGTTCCAATTGTTGTTATTTTCAGAAGAACAAATGTTCAAAAATTTTAGCTCAAGTTACAACTTTGAAATATTTGAGAGAATTGTTTGATGATTTGAATGATCCGTCCAATTCCTAAACCTGAATGCCATCCAGCTGCTGATGCCCAGGGTATCTTAAACTTGATTAAGTAGTCTCGTATAATTCCGCACGATGTGGTCTTAGAGCGTCTCTAAATTTTATCATGTCTTGACGTTCAACGACTAAATATGCAATAGAGTGCATTTCAGAGATACCATCGAATCCCGTGTCATAGTGCAATTGATTTTTTTCAAGATACTGCTTTAGGTGTATTTCATGGTGTTCTGCAAATTTCTCACTTTCACTTCCCCTAAAATCCCATATTAATTTAACCTTATCTTCCATTATTTAACGATTTCAACAAATAGCTGGTCACAAACCTTTTCGGACAATGTCAGTGTTTTTTGATTAAAATTTACGATTAATGAACCATCAAAATCTTCAAGCTCCATTATGGTCAATTCACTACCGATTCGGAGCTTTTTTCCATTGAGATATTCCAAAAAGGCCTTACTCTCATGGGCCAACCTTTTGATAACCACTGTTTGATCTTCTTGGCATTCAGAAAGTCTTTTTAGGTTTCTGAAGGTGATGTTCCCTTCTTTGTCTGGAATTGGTGAGCCATGAGGATCGTATTTTGGATAACCCAAAAGCTCATCCATGCGGTCAAAGAATTCTTGTGACTCCACGTGTTCAATTTGCTCAGCTATGGCATGAACATTCTCCCATCCGAACCCCATTTTTTCTACCAAAAACATTTCAGTAAGACGATGCTTTCTTAAAACTAGGGCTGCTTCCCTTCTGCCTTGTTCGGTAAAAGTAATGGGTTGATACTTCTCGTAATTTACCCAGCCCATTGTTTTAAGTTTTTTTATCATGTTATTGACCGTGGGCGTGCTTAAATCCAATGATTTACTCAAATCCGTTATTGAAATTTTACCAGCCCTTTGATCCAGGGCGAACATCGCTTTGAGGTAATTTTCTTTGGTCTGAGAGCGCATTTTTACCAGTAAAATGCAAAAATAATAGAATAATTTAATAAATTTGTTAGATAAGTCTAACATTTAAATAGATACTAATATAAGTTTTTGCTTAGAGCTATGAAGTATGTTTTTATTCTAATCGTTTGTTTATTAGCCTTCTATGATAGCTCTACGGGTCAAACAGGTAGCATTAGAGGCTCCGTTTATTCCGAAAATGTTCCATTGCCTTTTGTTAATGTTTTGATAAAAGGATCCACTATTGGATCAACCACAAACGAAAATGGAGCATTTATTATTGAAAATCTCGATGTAGGTTCATACACCCTTGTTATTTCATATTTATCATATCAGACTAAGGAAGTTCCTGTGAAGGTTAGCGCAAAGGAGTCGAATAGTCTGAAAATTGAGCTGGAGAGAAGTGCTGCTTTACTGGGTGAAGTGGTCATATCTTCTAGTCTTAAACCAATGTCTAAAAAGGAAAGTGCTGTACCTGTGGATGTTTACACACCAAAGTTCTTCAAATCAAATCCCACACCCTCCGTTTACGAAGCAATGCAAACGGTAAATGGCGTGAGACCTCAAATCAACTGTGCTGTATGTAACACAGGAGATATACATATCAATGGACTTGAAGGGCCGTATACCATGGTTCTCATTGATGGAATGCCCATAGTTAGTGGGTTGTCGACTGTTTATGGATTAAGTGGGATTCCTCAATCATTAATTGAAAGAGTGGAAATCGTGAAGGGACCAGCTTCAACATTGTACGGTTCGGAAGCAGTGGGAGGTTTGATCAATGTGATCACTAAAAAACCAAACAATGCGGCTATTTTTTCCGGTGATGTTTTTGGTACTTCTTGGGGTGAGGTTAATACTGATTTGGCTACGAAGTTGAAGGTAGGGAAGAAGGCTACCGCTCTGTTTGGTGTAAATTATTTCAAATTTGACCAGATCATAGACAACAACGATGACAACTTTACGGATCTTGCTCTTCAGGATCGAGTTTCGGTTTTTAATAAGTGGAATTTTCAAAGAAAGGATAATAAAATATTTTCTTTAGCTGTTCGATATGTATACGAAGATCGTTGGGGAGGAGAATTGGATTGGGAACCAAAATACCGGGGAGGAACGGAAAAATATGGTGAAAGTATCTATACCAATCGATGGGAGTTATTCGGAACTTACCAATTACCAGTAAAGGAAAGAATGCTTTTGAGTTTTAGTGTAAATCGGCATGATCAGAATTCCGTATATGGTGATACATGGTATATTGCAGATCAAAGAATAGGATTCGGACAGCTGACCTGGAATAAAGACTTGGGTGAAAGACATGATCTTTTATTGGGAACCGCTGTGCGCTATACTTATTATGATGATAATACTCCAGCAACTGCCTCAGCAGATTCTTTGAATATTGAAAACGCTCCCTCTCATACTTATCTGCCTGGTATTTTTATTCAAGATGACATCAAGTTTAATCAACAAAACAAGTTACTGTTGGGGATGAGGTATGATTATAATACGGTTCATGGAAATATCTTCACACCTAGAATTAACTATAAGTGGACTTCCAAAAACGAGAAGAATACATTGAGGGTTGGATTTGGAACAGGTTATAGAGTTGCTAATGTCTTTACAGAGGATCATGCGGCTTTAACCGGGGCCAGAGAGGTGGTTTTTTTGGAGGATTTAAATCCTGAAACATCCTGGAATGGAAATATAAATTACGTCAAGAATATATATTCGAAGAATGACTGGATTTTAAATATAGACGCTTCAGTATTTTACACATATTTCAATAATGCGATATTTCCGGATTATGATACGGATCCAAATAAGATCATTTATTCCAACCTTGCTGGTTATGCCGTTTCAAATGGAGTAGCTTTAAATCTTGATTTTTCTTACGATCAATGGAAAATGATCATTGGAGGTACTTTGATGGAAGTATATACAATGGAAGATGAAGAGAAGTCGGTTCAACCGCTTACTGAAAATTTCACCGGTACATGGACCATAGGCTATACTTTTCCTGGTACCGACTTGAACATCGACTACACTGGTAATCTTTACAGCCCAATGGTTTTACCAGTGCTAGGGCCAGAAGATCCAAGACCTGAGAAGTCTTCTTGGTTTAGCATTCAAAACTTACAAATTACCAAGCCAGTTGGAAAGTTTGAATTATATGGAGGTGTTAAAAACTTGCTGAATTGGACACCTTGGAAAAATCTTGATGAGCCTATTATTGCCAGGGCTTTTGATCCTTTTGATCAAAATGTTCAATTTGATGCTGATGGGAACGCAATCGCCTCAGAAGGTAATCCTAATGCCTTAACTTTTGATCCTAGTTACATATATGCTCCCAATCAAGGTATAAGAGGCTTTTTGGGTATAAGATTTGCAATACAGTAATCAATGCATTTTATCCGGACTCTTATAGTTGGCATATTTATTTCTAATTATTCATATGGGCAGTTACAAACCTATTCGTTTGAGGAAGTGGATAGTTTGAGAAATAAAGAAGCAAAACCAACTCTGATTTTCCTTGAAACCAGTTGGTGTAAGTATTGTAAACAAATGAAAAACACAACGCTTCAAAACGAAGATGTATTGCGTTTGCTCAATACTGGATTTTATTTTATTCGGTTTGACGCTGAACAAGAGGAAGAAGCGCAATTTATGGGGCGCACATTCAAATTCAATTCAAGTGGAAACGGTACGGGAGTGCATGAGCTAGCTGAAGAACTAGGAACTATCGATGGTAAATTAAATTATCCTTCAACGATCATCTTGAATGAGAAGAACGAGATAGTATTCCAATATTCAGGTCTGATCAAACAAACTGAATTTAGAAAGTCTTTGGAAGCACTTTTGAGCGAAAAAGCTGAATAATCTGGAAGCACAGGTGAATGATTCGAAAACGAAATATCCTGGTTTGAATATCTAGGAAAAAAGGATCGTCTCAAAAAGTCTTATGTTATAGTGTTTTTGAAACGATCCTCTGTCATTTTGGATTTACCAAGGAATTTGATCTAG
>JALEGO010000357.1 GCA_022763165.1 Flavobacteriales bacterium | reverse complement strand
TACACCCCAAATTTCAAATACCGCCTTTCTTTACAAGATTTTGATATTGGTTGCTATTTCATATCTATAAATGGACATACCAAGAAATTGATTATTCAATAGACTATTCTTCAATTTGAATAAAAACACGAAATCCTAGATCATCGGTTGGCTTATTGTAGCTACTGGCAGGAGCATCGATTCTGGCTTCTTCAGCAGTGGTTTCCCAACTTCCTCCTTTGGCCTTCCCTTCTTCAATAAGCATCTCTCTGACATTCCCGCAAACATTATATAACCCAAGATCATTTGGTAAATAGCTTTCGGTCAGTGCTGTTATGTCAGCTGAGTAAGTCAAGGTGTATCTCTTTGAGCGTTCCTGAACATTGCATAGCGGCATTTCCCCCTCCAATGGTTTGAACCATCCAGCAAAATCATCCAATCCACGGTGTCTTTTATACAAACCCATTCTCTTTGCCTCTTTCAGAGAAATATAAATACTGTCTCCTTTCCATGGAAAACCACCTGAATTGGCGCATGCTGCTTCCATCCATTCGTCTTCAGTAGGAAGTTTGGCAATAACCTTAATGTGATGCCATTCTCCAATTTTTTTTGACAACCATTTACAGTATACATTTGCTTGATCATATGACACTCCTACTACGGGATACCTCCAATAGGCTGGATGCCGAAAATAATATTCTACATAAGGCTCATTATAAGCTAGTTTTTCCCTCCATACTAGCGTGTCAGGTAGGAGGTGATCAATTTCTTGCCCTTGACTTTTTAAATCAGTCAAAAACACCCAATAATCTGCGTTGGATACTTCTGTTCTTTGAGCATAGAGTTCATTTATCCCGATCTTTTCAAAACCGAGGGGCTCTAAGGTAGCTACAGGTGATCTGGGCACGACACCCGCTTGAGTAAGCGTAAATAAACAAAGACAGGTGAAGGAGAGTACTTTTTTCATATGGCCTTTATTGTTATAACAACCAATGAAAAAAAAGATACATTCTCCCGTGGAAGAATCACTTTACTATGATCGCTCTAATTTTTCTCTGTCCCAATTGGCAGTATTTGCAGCGGCATCATATGTGCTTTGTAAAAACAGCTGAAGCGCCTTTTCAGGGTGATCTGAGTTCCGAACATCTTCATATTTAAGAAAATATTCTCCCATATCTTCACTGTAAAAAGCAGCGTCAGGAGCTACTTTTTGTTTTCCAAATTCACCAGGAGTAGGGTACACATAAGCATAATAAGCCGGGTGCGGAAAATCCCTGGAACCCAACCAGAAACCTGCACTACATACCTCTTGGGAATAGGCTTCTTGCATTACTTCAAGAGGCATATTTGGCATCCCTCCACCATGCAATGGTGCCGGATTCCCAGAAAATCTGGTAACAGCCAAATCAAAGCCACCCCAAAACAAATGTACCGGGCTTGCCTTTCCAATAAAATCACTTCTGAATTGATTAAAAACCTCATTCGACCTCATCATAGCCTTCCAAATTGCTTCAGCAGCTTCAGGATCATATGATTTATTGACCGTGTTATCTTTGAATGGAATTGCAGGCTCCATTTCATTAGGTTTTCCATGTATTTGAACATCAATTCTCAGTTGCTTCAATTTATCGAAAAGCTCGGCATAGAAATCAGAAACTGTGCGCGGATAAAGATCCATAGTAGCTGCGGCAGTTTCTGAGCACTCAATAATCAATTGATGTTTTTTAAAATCAAAATCAATTTTAAAAACTTTCCCATTGTAGGGTATACTCTGAGTAGAATATCCATTCGATGTTATGTATAAAGAGGTATGCCAAGAATGATTTTGCCAAGGCATTGTTCGTAACCGAATCTTTCCTACAATTTGCAACCATTGATGAAGTGTTTCAATTGTGTTTTGCATATTGGCAAAATCCAACACAGGCCAACTGGCCACTTTGCTCATAACTTCCATTCTATTATTTATTTTTTATCAAGTTTATTGATTTTTCAGCCCATTCTATAAGGTTTTCAGAATCCAACACTTCATTTGGGATTGAAGAATAAGGCATTTTAGAATGCGGTTTAGAACCATATTCGTTCAACTCTAGTTTGAGTTTTTCATCCACTTTAAAAAATACGACTCCCTTAGAATCAATCATGCCGAACATCGACTTATCTATAAATATACCATGACCGCCAAACATCTTTTTGGAACTTATATCTCCTAACTTTTGAAGTTTTTGAACAATCTTTTCGGCCGTTGACACAGAATCACTGGTCATTTTATCTCCTTTATTTCCCATTTCACAATTTGTAAATAACCAAATATTGATCTCTATTCGAAGCCACTTCCATTGATCCCTTTCGGGTGATACAAGCCTGATTTTCACTTACTGAAACCCCGTCTACTCTAAATCTTTCAAACTCACTAAAAATCAAACATGAGCCAACATCAATTTTATACGTTCTATTTTTAGAAAGTTTTTGAACTGACAGTCTATCAGAACTGTTTGTCAATCCATTTTCATCAAGAATGGCAAATACCTCAGCCGCACCATACCTCAATCTTATTGTACTAATTCGTTCATTTGACACTTCAGAGAGACCTTCTCTTCCAAAGACATCTCGTTGAACAAAAAACTCCCTTTCAGGCACAACCTGAAGATTGTAAAGCCCATGCCTAACATGAAAATTTGGGGTTCCAATATCCACCAAATGATGAGAAGTTCTTGCAGATAGGTCAAAACCAACAACCACACCTGCTGACACCATACTAGTGATCTTCACAAATTTCTTTCGGTCCATTTTTTGCGTGTTTAATCAAATTTTTCGACAAGTTGCCCCATCTTACCCATTTGATAATCCATTATTGCCTGTCTTATCTCTTCTTGAGTATTCATGACAAAGGGTCCGTAAGTAGACACCTCTTCGCCAATAGGTTCTCCTGAAAGCAGTATAAAGCGACTGTCAGAATTTATGATTAAGCTTATTTCATCACCATCATTATCAAACCAGACAAGATCTTTACTCCTAACCATTTGCCCTTCAATTTCAGCACTTCCATCCAAAATATAAATCAAACAGTTAAACGTTTTTGGTATTGACATAGTCAACTTTGCTCCAGCCTCAGCCTCGGCACGCAAAAGGGTTTGAGGACTGTAGGTTTTTGCTGGTCCATTCACCCCCTCAAATGTTCCAGCCACCACACCAATTTTAGCCTTTTCTTTATTAATCATAGGTGTATCTTTAGCTGATAAGGGCAAATAATAAGGGTTTTCCATTTTATATTTGGCAGGAGTGTTTACCCAAAATTGAATAATTTCATTTTGCCCTCCCTCTTCGAGTTGTTCTTTTCCAGGCCTCTCACTGTGTACTATGCCCTTTCCGGAATGCATCCATTGTGTTCCACCTCCTTGAACAACTTCGCTGTTGCCTATAGAATCCCGGTGGTGAATACTTCCTTGAAAAACAAATGTAACGGGAGAAAAGCCTCTGTGTGGATGTGGACCTACCCCCACTTCACTTTGTTTACTTCCCTTTGGAGCTGGAAGGTTGCCATGATGAATCAATAGAAATGGATCAATTTGATCTACAGTCCTTGTTGGTAATGGTTGATCTAATATGATCCCTCCCATATTAATTTTTTGAGCAGGAATTATTTTCTTAACAGACTTTTTCATTCTTTTAAAATGTATACCCTAAGTTCTGAAAATAAATTGAGAATTGCGAGACCAACACACTTTGGTTTGATCATGAAAAAAAAAGCTTATCTAAGCTCTAGATCATATTCTTTTTTCAATGCTGTTATTAGACGATCTGCAAAAGCATCAATTGTTTTGTCGTTCAACGTTTTTTCTTCGTCTTGCAACAGAACACTTATTGCATAGGATTTCTTACCCTCAGGTATGCCTTTACCGGAATAAACATCAAAAATATCCACTGCTCGCAAGAGTTTCTTTTCTGTTTTGAATATTGTATTTCTTAGTTGTGCAAAAGTCACCTCTTGATCTATCAATAAAGCGAAATCTCTCCTGACAACTGGGAAAGTTGAAATTTTTTGAAATTTGATCTTATTTCTTTTCACCAACTCCAAAAACTT
>JALEGO010000356.1 GCA_022763165.1 Flavobacteriales bacterium | reverse complement strand
TGTGCCAACTGCATTCATGAAAATAAAAGGTATTCCCGATTCATGTAGTGGATAATTAAAGCCGCCAGGAGCTTTTCCTTGCTTACTATCCAAATCAAGATGTCCAAGGTCCCTCATCGTTTCCAAGCACCTTCCAAAATACTCATCAATTTCGTAAAAACAAGAAATCGTTTTTTGAAGCAATTGGTTTCCACCTTCAAACGGCTTCAAAGGAGCTTTACCCGAAATGTCTACTTCTAAATCCCATGGGCGCAATGGATCCAAACCCATTTTCTCTTGCCTTTTCAGATTGAATCTCTTGACAATCGGAACAATTTCATTTTTTATTGAATCATGAAAATTTTCACAATCCTTTGACGTATAGTCAAACCTTCCAAGAGCGGCAAACTTGTAATCTTTATAATTGTCAAAGCCCGCATTTTTTGCCACCTGATTTCTCAATGACAGCAAGCCATTAAATAAATCATCTAGAGCTTCTTCATCTTCGGATCTTCGCTTTGCCATTTTCTCAAAAACGGCCTTTCTTTTTTCTCGATCCAGATCCTTTAATAACATGCCAGCCTGCTGCATGGTTAGCTCTTTGCCATCTATTTCAACGGTCATCTTGGCCGCAATCATCCCATACTTTTGAGAATCAGTCTGGATCTTGGTGAGAATGGGTACATTTTCTTCTCTAAAAAGCTCAATGTTCCTTTTAATTCCTCTCAAAAAAATTCTGTACTTATTTTGATCGAGCTCCTTTAGATACTGGCTATCAATAAGCTTTCTATTGAGCTTATCGCTGTATGGAGCAATTTTCGGTTCAATTTCCTGGACAAAAAAGTTAAAACTATCAGCAAGTTTAGCGTCAGTTGTGTCAATGTTCATTTTGATATACCTCCAGGCCAAATCTTCTTCTAGAACAGCTTCTAACTCACTTCTGTCAAGAATCCATTTTTCGAGACTTTCTTTGCTGACAATTTCTCTTTCTAGCAGATCATCATAGTAAGCACTGATTTTGCTCCATGAATCAATAATAAGTTCTTTGGGTAGAAAATTTCTTACAATTTCTTTTTGCGCAGTTGTGACATCCTCACTCATATCTCGGGCTTTATTTGATTTAAAATTATTTTGCTGCTACTTTCTTATCTGTTTCTTTTTTGGCGCCCGATTTTGCCTTTGTAGCTGTTTTTTTCGTTTTGTCGTTTGAAGCTTTTGTGGAAGAAGCTTTTTTAGTATCACCACTTTCTTCCTCCTTTTTAGCCTTTTTTTCTTCTTTTTGTTTATCCTTAAGTACCTGTTTAATATGCCCTGATTCTTGAAGCAAATTATACCATTTAATGGTTTTCTTCATGTCTGACACATAAACGCGTTCTTCATCGTAATCAGGAAGTACCTCTTTAAAATATGATTTTAGAGCTTCTGGTTCGCCCAGTGCAATTTCAATTTTCTTATCACCCTCTTTGTCAAGAATTCGATCATAAACTTCGGACAATGGCGTATCTCCTTCATTCGTGTAAATGCTAATATCCTCTAATGCACTTATATTTTCCGTGGCATAAGCGGGAGATCTTTTACCTGTAATAAATGATTCGACCACAACTCCATTTTTCATTTGACCTATCATCTTAAAAAGACCCGGTTTACCTGAAATTGCAAGTATCTTTTCTAAATTCATATAATGTGAATTAAGAAATGCAGGTCACCCTGCATTTCATATGTTTGAAAAGCAAATTTAAAATTATTCAGCTTTTAAGAAACAAAAGGGAAAGATATCCTTTATTTCACCTTCTGGAAATTAATCGTTTCAGTGAAATTGGACTTTAAATCTTCTACCTTTAATAAATAGGTTCCAGGAGCCAACGTTTCGATATCGATGACCACCTGATTTCCACTGAAGACAGCATTCTCATTAGATACTAAAACAGTTTTACCCTGCACGTCTACTATGCTCACATTGTAATTCTCTGAGTTTCGATTGTTCTCAAAATCAATATTCAACACATCTGAAGCCGGATTTGGATAAACAGACTTAATTAAATTAAAAGACCTAGAGTCATTTTCGTTGATATTATCTAATAACTCCCCGTTATACATTGACCATGCGGAATCTGCACTAGCCTGCAAATCTGCCAAATCATCTCCTCCTAGCAATGCGAAAGCCACAGTAACTGTGTCTCCAGGAGCTATTGTAAATGGACCAGAGCTTACTACATTAAACACATCATTCCCGATACCATTTCCACCCGCAGACAAACGATTCACACTCATACTCGTGTACTTCTCTTGGGTAGTATAACCATCAGACAAGTCCAATCCGCCTCCACCTCCAGTGACATGATCTACTGCATAGTGAATAAATGGTGCATTGCTGGTTAAAAGTTGCGTTCCCGCATAAAACCCATTATTGTTGTTATGATAACAATATCCTAATTTTCTCGCCTGATCTGTGGCAGCTTTGTTCTCCGAGTACACTGTTATATCCCAATCACAGAAAATGCCGCAATAAACGTCATTCAATGTTGTACTGCTCGTATTGGTAATGTCGTACTCTACCATAACATACTTTCTATGTCCTGGCAATGTCCATGCGTAACCATGATGAACAACATCAACCCCTAAAGATTGTGCTGCAGGAACATCATTAAAAACGCCTTCAACATCATACTCACTCATAACATTTGCAATACGGTTTACGTTATCAGATGATATGAAATCTGCGTCTACAGCACCGCCTGTGCTTCTTACGTGATCTGAAACTCTAGTTGGGTCGCCTATCATAACACCACCGTCAAACAAGAGATTGCTACCAGATGGATAAGGGTAAATAAAACCTAGTCCTTCAAGCTGGGTACTGAAATCGTTAAAACCAATGATACCTTTACTTGTAATGGTAGTTGCTACTTCATTGATTCCGATGTTCACATAATCAACATTGACAGTAAATGTTAAATTTTCTGTCCATGAGTAAGTTCCATCATCCAAAGTGATTACAAAGGTCACGCTTGAATTCAATGGAGTTCCAGAGTTTACAACCACTTCCCAAGGGGCATTGTAATTGTCAACTGAACTATTCGTTGAAACCACACCAAAGTTCGTTGTATTATTTAAGATATTCACCCAAGGAGAAGAGGTTGTGATTGTTGCAGTAACATTTCCTGTATTTGCCAAATGGTTTGCCCATTCTGTTGAAATCCTCACTGTATCGTTTGCCACAAACGCATCATCATTGTTGTCTGTTTCGATGTGATTGGTCATCTCCATAAAAGGTTGTGAGAAAAAGCCTGTAAAGCAATTCTCCAAATTAAGTCTACCATGACCAAGTTTTCCAGCATACGCAGGATTTACACCATCAATATTATCAGCAGATATTTTGAGCTGAGCACCAAGCTGTTTCGCAGTAAGGAAGTTGTAATTTGACTTTACTAGAGCTGCTCCTCCAGCGACAATTGGTGAAGCCATTGAAGTACCACTGTAAAAGCTGTAAGTACTATTATAGGTAGTAGCCAAGATCTGATTTCCAGGTGCACAAATCTCAACCCAGTCGCCATAAGTAGAAGAACTTGACTTCGCATCACTTTGATTCGTGTTTACAACACTTAAAACATGATCATAGGCTGCTGGATATTGCTTTACTTGATCACCGCCATTTCCTGCAGAGACCACGACAAGTACATCCTGATTTATGGAAGCATATGTGATAGCATCTTGCTCAACAGAGCTGCTTCCTGCACCTCCCCAAGAACAATTGATTACATCAACACCAAAATCAGCCGCATAAGCAATCCCCTCATAGCCAAAAGAAATCGTTGTTCCGCTTCCAGCTCGAATGTGAAGAACACTACAGTCAAAACCAGGACCAGCAACTCCTACTCCATTATCAGTTGTAGCTGCCGCACAACCAGCAACGTGAACACCATGATCTGAGTTAGATGATTCGCAATCCGGATCTCCATCATTACCAACAAAATCCCAACCAGCGTAGTTATCAACGTAACCATCAAAGTCATTGTCAGTTCCATCGATTGGATCATTTGTATTGTATTTCCAATTACCCTGTAAATCAGGATGATTAGGATCAGTACCAGAATCAACTATTGCTACAGTTGTATTCGCATTACCTTTTGTAAAATTCCAGGCTTGCTGTGATCTAATATTGTTGTGATGATACTGTTGAGAAAAACTTGGGTCGTTTGGAGTGTAAAAAGTCTTTCTTATATAATGTGGTTCTACGTACTCAAAGTAACCTAAACCTAAAAACTCATTAATTACTTCAATCAAATCCGCTGATGCCGTGTAATCAAACTCGTAAATCAAACTCAAGTCAGCATACTTATATCCCAGATGATTTCTTTCTCGTTCCGGTCGTTTAGCATTAGGGAATTTTTTCCTCAAATTTTGACCCTGCAATTGAGACAAAAGGTTATTGACAGCCGGAATTTCCAAATAATTATTGAATGCATTGTTCCGGTGTTGATCTCTTAATTTGAAAATCACCGTGTTCTCCATAACATCTGACATAGAAACTCCTTCCGGTAATTTAAAGAAATTGAACTTACTCTTGAATGTCTGATTTTGAGACATTAAAAGAGAAGATGACATAAAAAATGTCGTAAAAAATAATAACGTAATACCTCTTTTCATAAATAGTGATTTTAGCAACTTATATAAAGATAACGATTAGATTTGATTCAAAAGGCCATCCAAAGAATTTCATACTAATTGTAATCAATTTTACAAAACATTAATTGCTGACCTAAGATGTTTGCTCAACATTAAAAACGCCTTTGGCATTCTTGATACTCGTATTCAATTCAAACCCGATAATTAGAATGATTGACGTCATATTGATCCAAAGCATTACCCCCATCAATGTACCTATAGATCCATATACTTGATTGTAAGCCGGAAAATTTTCTAGATACCAGAAAAAAGCAAATGACACAATAGATATTAGAACCGTAGCTAATGAAGAGCCAGCGGAGAAATAGCTCCAATCCTTTCGGCTTGATGGAGCTATGTAGTACATAAATGAAATCGAGAAATACACCAATGACAGCAAGATGATGTAATTTGCTGCCCTAATTATTAGTGCACTAAATGAGCCCTGAATGATTTCTTTTTCCACTAAATAATCAACTCCAATGCCTCCAAAAATAGCAAGGACAATGGCAAGGAGCAACAAAACAGTTAAAATCAGAATCAGTAAGAACGCTGCTAATCTTTGATAAAGAAGTTTTCTGCGACTGATAAAGTTGTAATTCTGAATAATATAAGATTGGTTAAAAGAGTTGATCAGAGCGTTTAAACCATTCGTTGCAAAATAGACGGTGAAAAGAAAACCAAAAGAAAGTACACCCCCATTTTGCTGATTGACAATATCCTGAATCAAACCTTCAAATGCATGATAAAATTTTATAGGCAGAAAATTCTCAAGAAAGGTCATTAATTCTGAGCTAAAATTGACGATGTAATTGTTGATGTATGATACCAAGGAAAACAAGAATATGATTCCTGGAAAAATTGCTAGAAAAAATTTGAACGAAACCGCTGCCGCTCTTGTGTTTATGTATCCCTTTGATAGCGCCTTTACAAAGAAGCCAAGCACTGATAAAATGGGC
>JALEGO010000355.1 GCA_022763165.1 Flavobacteriales bacterium | reverse complement strand
TAATTTCCTTGTGCAGGTCATATTTAAAGTGATTCTTGTTTTGTCTTAACAATTGCAGAGCCTGATGGTATTCCTCTTGATCACAATAAACATCAGCCATATTTCCCAGTATCATGCCTCTTTCTTGAAGCATAGAATCCTTTTTGGCTAATTCAAACGCTGTGGTATAATAAGCGATAGCAGAATCGTATTCTGATAGATAATGATAAGAACTACCTATATCATTGAAGACATTACTCCTAAACTTAAAATCTTCATCACGGGCATAGGATAAACT
Organism: Flavobacteriales bacterium; assembly: GCA_022763165.1. Taxonomy (GTDB): domain Bacteria; phylum Bacteroidota; class Bacteroidia; order Flavobacteriales_G; family JALEGO01; genus JALEGO01. Next base: position 10,297 of record JALEGO010000355.1, on the reverse strand, counting down.
TTTGTTAAAATACTTAATTGCGTAGGAATACTCTCCTCTATACTCTTCCAATATGCCCTTATACCTATATGCATTTTGTATTGTCAATGAATCACCAACTCCAGCCAATTTTAAGCCTGCATCAAATAACTCTTCAGCTTTTTGGTAGTCGTTGGCAACCAAAGCATCTCGTCCCTTCTTGACAACAACAAATGCCGAGTCCGCATTCCAATTTGGATTTATCGAGATTAGAATTATCAATATCAACGGCTTCACCTTGCAAAAGTGATAATTATTTGTGATTTAGAAGGGTTGATACTTTTTGCATACCCCCATAAACCCATTGATATCAGGTATATCAAACAAAACTATTTAGACTTGTTCAAACAATTAAAAAAATGGATACGAAAGCTTTTAAAATAGGACTTCTTTTGTTCATCATTCCTATGGCATTAAAATGTCAAATTGTTGGGGTTGACTGGCTCCATACGCAAATTCAAAATCCATCCAACGATTGGATAAAATTTGAGGAAATTCTGATAAATGACTCCAACGACATTTTCATAATAGGACAGTTTAGTGGCACCATAGACTTTGACATGGGGCCAGACTCCACTTTCCTAACGGCAAACGCCTTCCCTGGTTCGTCAACATTCATAATGAAGACAGACCCTAATGGTAATCTAATTTGGGCTAAAAAATTTGATGGAAACAATTCCGCTCTTCCTGTAAAATCCCGGATAGGTTCCAATGGAGAAATCTATGTATTGGGCCATTTCAATCATACCATGGATGCAGATCCAGATAGTGGTCAGACTATTCTAAATTCTAATGGTGGAGCACATGATATATATATCCTCAAACTTAATCATGCGGGAAATCTCATTTGGGCAAAGTCTTTCGGTGGCTCCAAAGCTGATACACCTACTGATTTTTGCATAGATAACAATTCAAATTTATATGTGACTGGGTCTTTTCAAGGTCCTTGTGATTTTGATCCTGGACCTGGCGTTTATTACTTGACCGCTCCAATACAAGACCCAAACTACCCAAAGGATGATATTTTTGTTAGTAAACTAGACTCAGCTGGAAATTTTCAATGGGCATATTCCATTGGAGCTGAATATGATGATATTGGAAATGCCATAACTTCAGATCAAACTGGAATTTACGTCACGGGGGAGTTCAGCAGGACGGTAGACTTCGACCCAGGAACCGGAACTACTATCATATCTGCAGACTCCATATTTTCTGCACCCTACTCAGACATTTTTATTCAGAAGATCGATTTTAATGGAAACCTAGTTTGGGTTCACACCTTTGGAGCTCATTTAAACGACATTGGAGAAAATATAGTCTCTGATGGAGCTGGAAACATTTATGTCTCGGGTCATTTCAATGCAACAGTTGACTTTGACCCAGGCCAGAACACTCAAATTTTGACATATGATAGTTTGAGACATTTCCTCTTAAAACTTGATCAACAGGGCAATTTTAAATGGGTGAAAAAGACCAACAATATTTCAGAACTAATATATCAAAACGACATCTTTTGTCTAGGAAATGTTCATTACGTGAGTAACTCTTCAGATCTATTTATTCAAAGACTGAATTATGCTGGAGTTAGCATCAGTAAAGATTTTATCAATGTTAGAGGGCAGTTCGCCTATTCAACTGCATTCACGGTGGACCAGCACAAAGACATCCTAGCAGCAGGGCAATACTTAGGAGAAGTTGATTTTGATCCGACTTTTGATAGCTTAATCAGGTTTTCTAATACTCCAGATGCCTTTATTGGGAAATATAGCACTCAAATTGTTGCAAAAGTCCCTGAAAAGATGTTACAAAAGCACCAGCCATATCCAAATCCAATGATGAATCAACTATCTTTGGGTCTCGGGCCTGGTGAAAGAGCCACTGTCAAAATTCTTGACTTAACGGGAAAGGTTGTGCATGAACAAGCAATCGGAGCTCAAATTCTTGATTTGAACATAAACTCTGGCACATATATTCTTGAGCTCACAATCAACGGACAAAGAGAAACACACACTATCATAAAACAATGATTATGAAGTATTTAATTGTTTTTACTCTTTTATTTGGCCTGAACTATGCAAGCATTCTTGCTCAGATATTTCAAAAGATAGATTTAAACCCCAATGGCTCTTCCAATATTAAGTATTTGACGCAAATGAATGGAAGCTTATATTTCTATGCAACAGATAGTCTTGGTTCAAAAGGACTTTGGAAATCTGATGGGACTTTATCAGGATCATTTATGATCAAGGAATTAAACATAGAAACACCACTTTTCGAGATGAATGGAAATCTAGTATTTCGGGCCTATGATCAAAACCATAACTCTGAATTGTGGATTTCCGATGGAACTTCTAATGGGACATACATGATTCATGATATCAATGGTTTGACCAACACAGGATCCTCGATTGAGAATCTGACGGTCATCGATAGTCTATTGTATTTTCGTGCAAGTGACACCATCCATGGAAAAGAACTCTGGGTCACAGATGGAACCTCAAGTGGAACGAAGTTAGTTGCTGACATTTATCCTGGTTTAGGTTCTAGCGACCCGTATTACATTTCATCGGGAGGACCAGTCTTTTTCAATGCTTCAGACGCAGGAGTTGGCACTGGAGGGTTATTCAATTACATTGGGCAAACTTTAACTAAGGTCGCTTCAGATACCGTGCTGGGATCTCCTATTTATGAAATCAATGGGTATCATATATTCTCTGGTTCAGTAAATGGAGATCAAGAGCTATGGCAGGTAGATTCAATCGGGAATATTCAAAAATTAAAGAATTTAAATTCTTCCGGAACTGCCTGGCCATCACAATTTAATCTAACCAGTAGTATGTTATACTTTTCAGCTATTGACTCCTTAGGGCCTGGCCTGTGGAAATCTGATGGAACGACCCAGGGCACATCAAAAATCCACAATTTTAGCAGTCTACCTATTCAAAGTCAACTCCTCAATGGCAACCTCATTTTTTCTGTTAATGATTCGATCCATAGTGGGATTTGGAAATCCAATACCAGTGCCGGAAATGCCACTCCTTTAAAAAGTGGCGTCTATACCAATTCTGCACCTTGGGAATCGGCTATCCATAACGGAAAGCTGTATTTCATAGGTATGGATTCGACATTCAATAAGGCCTTATGGGTAACCGATGGAACTCCAATTGGCACAAAAAAGTTAGTACCAACTCAAGCTGGTTTTTCAAGACCATTTAACTATGCAAATGGGGATTTTCAATCTTTCGCTGGAGATTTATATTTTACCGCAAGGTATGATACTCTAGATACCGAGCTGTGGAAACTTAGTGATTTTGCCACTGATATTGATGATTTCAACAATTCGGGAAATTCTTATGCTTACCCTAATCCGGTAAAAAACCATACCTATGTAGGAGACCACTCAAGTTATGAGTTGTTTGACCAGACAGGACATTTGATCGAAAGCTCTCCAATAAATGATGGGCTCATCAATCTTTCGCATGTACCAAATGGGCTTTATCTTATCCGGTTAGATCAAATGGGTAAAGCACGGAAGATTATCAAGCAATAGACAGAAAAGTAATTTTTGAGTACTTTCTTTTCTTAACAGACTTAAACACCAAATTATGAGTCTTTAACACCTATGTGGCAATAGCTGTATTTCCAATCTGTTAAGAAGAAAATTATTCAAAATGAAAAATACAATCTTCTTTTTACTGGGATTAACAACATTCAACTTACTAAGCGGCCAGAGCTTATCGCTACAATTGGTCAAAAAAGGGAAGCCTTCAAAAGTATTTCAAGTTGACCCAAACATACTCTGTAGTGTACAGTATGATGATAGCATAGTTCTTGACAAAGTTCAACCTCAGTTAATTCCATGGCACTTTGAAAATTACTGTCTTTTAAAGCCATTGAGTGACTCCATGGTTATTATTCAAATCGATACCTGTACAAGAAAATGTAGAAAACAAAGAAAATCAGCAATCAAAGCAATCAAGAAGAATATTAGGTATAGTGATTATGAAAAAGACAGTGCATTTAACAACTTACGGTATAACTTCAAAAAGGAAATTCACATCAATCAATTGAAGACTGTCAAACTAGAAGGATTACATCCAAAATTTACTCAGAATGCAATCGATATCTCTGGATCACTGAGTGTAGCTGGATTCTTGCTTGCAACTTATGATGTTCCTTCTGAAATTTTAGCGACTGTAGCCATCGCTCAAAGCGTAGGAATAATATCCGCTTTGATAATGGAAAGCAAAAAATTCAAGATGAAAAAGTGGGAGCTTCAAGCCTTTTAGGGCTACTATCGATTTGCGGTTGCTCCACATGTCAATGAATGGAACTCTAAATTTCAAATAAATTTGAATTTCTCGTTTCAATTCATTCAAATTACTGCTCATTTGATCATCGAGCGGAAACGGGTGGATTACTCCGTGATCAACCCTACCCAAGAAATGGATCAAATGAGCACATGCTCCGCATGTCAATGAATAGAACTCTAAATTTCAAATAAATTTGAATTTCTCGTTTCAATTCATTTAAATTACTGCTCATTTGATCATCGAGCGGAAACGGGTGGATTCGAACCACCAACCTGCCGCTTAACAGGCGGATGCTCTACCATTGAGCTACGTTTCCGTTTAATAAATAATTTAAGCTTGCCTATTCGGATGTCACAAAGACTATTACATCATAACATGTTCCCGCTTAGTGTAAGAACTGTGGGCTTTAACCACTCCTTTGGACATATTACCAACCACTAGCGCCAGTAACTCCTCAGGCAAGCTTAGCAACATCTGATCAAGATGATCGGATGCATTGCAATAATTTTATTTTCAAGTGCCGCCACCATCACCTCCTCTGATGGTGGCGGATTGCCAAAAGTCGCTGATCTTATTCTGCCAACTTTTGGCTTCATGTGTTGTGCACTCACACATGAACTATTTGTTGCATCATTAGTGTACCCGGAGGGACTCGAACCCTCAACCCGATGATTAAAAGTCACCTACTCTATCCAGTTGAGCTACGAATACAAATCATTCTTTTCAAAAAAAAAGCCCCGATATATACCGAGGCTTTTAACAATATCCCAAATCTTTCGTCCTCGGTATTTTGGGTATTTTATCTTTATTTTTAGCCATTAATGTCATATCTAATTCTAATTACAAAGCAAACATAAAAGCAAAGTGTGCAGTCTTTTTGCGTAGAGTTTTTTTATTTGATTTTTCTAAAACAAAAACTCTAAATCACCAATAAATTCATTCATTACAAAATGATATAAGTTTATTAACACGGATTATTTCCAAATAACATTCCTTATCATAATTTTGGCGTGCAACATGACACTTATAATTCTCACCTTAATTTTATGGTATGGAGGTCTATTCTTCCAGACTTTTTTTCACCATAGGTATTCTGCCCACCAGATGTTCACTACCTCCAGAGCCACAGAAAAGGTGTTGTTCATTTTGTCGTGGATTTTTCAAGGTGCCAATTATCTAAGCCCTTACGTTTATGGGGTGATGCATAGAATGCATCACGCTTATGCAGATACACCTCAAGATCCACATTCTCCGAAGTACGATGGCAATCCACTTAAAATGATGTGGAATACAAGAAATTTTTACATAAAAATAGAAGAAGGAAGTTTCCAAGTCGATCAAAAATTCACAAAAAATGTGCCTTCCTGGAAAGCCTTTGATCGTGTCGCAAGCTCCACAATATCACGGATAATTTGGGGCATCTTTTATTTAATTCTGTTTTCATTTCTGGTAACATCTTGGTGGCAATGGTTCCTGTTACCTATTGTTTTGCTCATGGCACCCATACATGGCATGATTATAAATTGGTTCGCACATTTATATGGATACACCAACTTTGAACTGAAAGACACGTCAACAAATTTGCTCCCTTTTGACTTCCTTATGTGGGGTGAAGCCTATCACAACAATCATCACAAAAATGCCTCTAGGGCAAATTTTGGTGGTATCAGATGGCACGAAATAGATCCAACTTATTTAGTTATGAGAGTTTTTCACTTCTTCAAGATTATTAGGTTAAAGACCTAATAAAAGCAAATTGGTGCTGCAATTCAATGTATCTTTAAAGAAGCTCCGAGTTATATATCCATGAGATATTTTAGCCTTCTAATCTTGCTGTTTTCTTGTCACACCAACAAGGAGCTGATTCCATATAAAACTTCAAATCAATGGGGGTTCAAAGACACTCATGGAAACGTAAAAATAAAACCCCAATATGACTTGATTCCCTATAAATTTGTCAATGGATTTTGCTCCGTATCAAAGAATGGTCTGGTTGGCGCCATCAACACTAAAGGACAACTCGTAATTCCATACAAGTACCACCACATTGCTTATTTCAATGAATATAATGACTGGACTTATGTTTGGTTGAATGGGAAAATTGGGATTGTAAATAAGAATGGTAAAGAATTACTTCCGCCAATCTGTGAATATACTTATGGTATGCAAAACGGAACCGTTTGTGCGAGTATTAATGGGAAATGGGGTATGCTAAATTCAGATTTGGATACCCTCATACCTTTTGAATACAAGGAACTAAGATTGGCCTCAGATGGGCTGGCCTTGGCAAGAAAAGGTGCCAAATGGGGTTTCATTAACGAAAAAAATGAGACAATGATTCCATTTAAATATGCCTATGCCTCTTCTTTTAAAGATGGCAAAGCTATCGTTGGAGGGGAATACTTTAAAAGAGGTATGATCGACTTTCATGGAGATACGATCGTTCCGTTTGTCTATCGGGATCTATCTTATTTCGTCTCTGGAATGGCAAGAATTCAAAAGAAAGCTAAATATGGTTTTATTGATACCACACTTCATGAAGTCATTCCTCCAAAATATGAGTGGGCAAGAATGTTTGAAAAAGGTTGGGCCTATGTTACAACCGAAGATCAATTCGGATATATCAGCAGGTCCGATGAAGTGCTCATAAACAAATACGATTCCGCACATAAAACATGGGGAACTATCGAGGCACCTAAAGAATTGTATCATTTTACCGATAGTTTCAGGCAAATTTATCCTCCGAGTATTGATTTTTCATTCGAGAAACTTCTGGCAAACGGATTGAATGCGTTCAGAAACGAACCTTGCACCTATGCTGGCCTCAATAAACTTTCACAAATCTGTTCTACAGCAGGTTTGTTAGTTGCACCACAAAATTACGGCAGGCACAAAACTGAATCTGAAAAACAATTACTCATATATATTATGTCTTCTGAAAAACTGCGAAAGTTAGCATGGCAGTGGGCCAAACCCTTTTATCAAAAAGCATTTAAATCTCTACATCCGTTCCACAAATCAGAGTACAAAAAGATACTATCTTACCTCAATGAGTATATGATCTCATATGACGAAAATCGGGTTCGAAAACACTTAAAAAAACATCCTTGGCAATTTGCATATGAAGACACAGAAGGGAACAAACATCAATACAGAAAAATATGTGCATTTATCGATCGACTTATTGTCATGCATAAAGTAATCTCCAAGAAAGAAGCTCAAACCTGGATTTCCAACATCTTTGAAGAAGTATGGCGATGGGAATAACCATCAATAATGCCAAGCGTGAGGGATCGCGACAGAAATCCTTTGCTGAAAGCAAAGATTGTAGCAAGAGCCCGACCCAATTTTAACAAAAAAAGAAAACATCAATTGGGGGCACGCCAAAATTCAAAATATTTAGATTTTATACTTTCGTTAAATGCTAAATCAAAGGCTCTTATACTTATTCTTAGTTATTCTATTCGCATGTGGAACTAGCGAAAAACCCAATCAAGCGGATACCGATTTTTGCGCAAAGATTCACAGAAATAATGCCGTTTCGCTATCTGAAGAGCTAAAAGATATTAGTACTAGAATGGACACCTCTACTGGCGTTTATGTATTAGAAGATGGAAGTGGCTCAATGGTTGCTAGGGCTTGGCTCAGTGATTATGCTGAGAAAACTATTGATATTCAGTACTTCATTTTCTCCATGGACAATATTGGATTGATCGCTTGCGACTATTTGATAAGAGCAGCAGATCGTGGTGTACAAGTCAGAATTATTGTTGACGACTTTATGGTCGATGCAGATGGCCAAGACATTTTAGCCTTTAGCTCACACAAAAACATCAACGTAAAAGTATACAATCCCGGAGTAAATTTGGGTAAGAATCTCCTGGGTAAACTTAGCAAATTCGTCATGGATTTTAGATCTGCCAATCAACGTATGCATAATAAGACATTTACTGTTGATGGTAAAATTGTTATTACTGGTGGGCGCAATATTGCTGATGAGTATTTCGATTTTGATCGTGAATATAGCTTCAGGGATCGAGATATCCTGTTACTCGGGAATGCAGCAAATCAAGTAAATACATCTTTCGAAGAATTTTGGAATAGTCCATTAAGTCAAAATGTAGAAGATGTCATTGAAAAAGATGAATCCAAGATTGACTCCCTAAGCACATTTGCCAATCTCCATGAATATGCATGCAATCCTGAGAACTTTGCGCCTCAGGTAAGAGAAAGAATTGCCACACTGCCTCAAACTTTTGAGAATATCAAAAATTCAGGAGACCTTGTTTGGCTCAATAATGTTCAGTTCATTTCTGATCAACCAGGTAAAAATGATGGGAATGATGGATTAAGCGGAGGAGGTATTACAACCTCTGCATTGATAGATCTGATTAAAAATGCAAAATCCACTGTTGACATTCAGACACCCTATTTAATCACCACTAAATTGAGCCGAAAATTATTCAAGGAAGCAGTAGATAGGGGGGTGAAGATCAGAATCCTTACCAATAGTTTAGCTTCCACTGACAATCTTGAGGCTTTCAGTGGCTATCAAAAAGACCGTAAAAATCTTCTGAAAACTGGCGTCAGAATTTTTGAGTTCCGACCAGATGCAGCCGAAAGAAAAAAGATCATGACCAGTCATGTAAGTGACTCTTCGGGATATGAGCCAATTTTTGGATTGCATGCAAAATCCATGGTAATTGACGGGCAGACTTTAGTTGTTGGAACTTTTAATTTAGACCCAAGAAGTGCCAATTTAAACACAGAGTGCATTGTTATTGTGCCTTCACCAAAGGTGGCCAAGAGTGTATTAAAAGGAATGGAAATAGAGTTTCAACCTGAAAATTCATGGGAAACAACACTTGACTATAATCCAGATAAAGAAGTTGGTAAGTTCAAGCGTTTCAAAACCTGGACAAGGAAGGCCATACCGAAAGATGTTTTATAGTATTCATTGAAGATCACCTTGTGAAATAATTTTGAGGTTTAAATCACGTTTACTGATTCATGTTTAGAAAAGCATTACTCTTCATAACATTAAGTTGTTCGATTAACCTGAACGCTCAAATATCAGAAAATATTAAGGTAGGTATAGAACCCGGATTCCTTATTCTTTCGGCCTCTGAAAACATTGGACTTCTCATGAATGTCGAACCAAAACTAAAGGTGACCAAACACAATTTTATGGGGCTACGTATCGCGGCAGTAATTAATCCACAGCGCTTCAGAAACCATGACACGCTCCAATATACAATAAACGATGAGTACGATAATGGAGGCTTCTCATTCGTCCCAACTTTTGACATTTATCTAAGTCAAGGAAAATTGCGCCCCTATATCGGATTGGGAGCAGGCGCCTACTTGCTGACAAACTACGTAAATGTTTTCTCTACCGACACCGGAAATGAATTTGAAGTCAAGATTAAAAAGCAAATAGGAGCACTCTTAAGATGCGGCATTGAGTCCCACAAATTAAGGTTTGGTTTAGAATATAACCTTGTTCAACCCGTAGATGTACAAATTCCAGAAGGAAAAGTGATCGGAACCGTCAATAATAGCTACTTAGGTTTAACTGTTGGCCTTATACTGCAGTAGAAGGACAGGAAAAGATGCCATTCCCTTATTTTATAGCTGCGATGCTCTAGGGCTTTCATTAAATGGAAATAAACTACAAATTCACAAATCCATAGGGTTCAGAAATTCGAATCAAAGAAAGCGTATGATTAATTATTTAAATCGCAAACTCAAAGCCGAAGTATTCAAAACAGAATCTTGAGCGCTATCTGTTGACAACAAATTTGTGTGAACTCTTTTTATTGAAAGTATCCCTCAAAACCAAAGTATAAACTCCGTTTTTTAAGTGAGCGACATTATAATAACTTCTATTTACTTGTCTTACCGTCAATTCTTTTCCCAACAAATCAAATATTTTGATTTCACCAGAAACCAATTGAGCATTGCGG
>JALEGO010000354.1 GCA_022763165.1 Flavobacteriales bacterium | reverse complement strand
GAATCACGAAAGAAATTAGTCTTGAAAATTTAAAAAATATCAAATTGCTTGGATCACAGCAACCAGAGCCTCACTACAGAAAGGCAAAGCTTCTTCTTATGACTTCTGAAAAAGAAGGATTCCCCAATGTAATACTTGAAGCTCAAAGTTATGGAGTAATTCCTTTTCTTTTTAATAGCTACATGGCCGTACAAGATATTATAAAAAATGGAGAAAACGGATTTCATTACCCAGCATTTGATATTAATAAAATGGTTGATGGTATAGAAAAAATAGCTAAAAATGACAATTTAAGAAAATGTATTTCGATCAAATGTTTAGATAGTGCCCAAGATTTCACTCTTGATAATGTGGGTAGGAAATGGGTGAACTTTTTTAATCAAATTGCGTAGCTTATTGATTATCAACAATTTCTTTTCTTTTGATCTATACTTTTGACTTTAAAATCTATCAAAAACGCCACTTTTCAAGAAACCTGACCGTTGATTATCAGTTAATTATTTTTCAACAACTCTATTAAACTCGGCTATCCACCATTAATAGTTGACACCATAAACTTTTCCCATTAATTCTTAACTGTTTATTCTACTAAAATCAAATTCAAACTTGCTTCATTTAATATTTAATGCTTGTCCACTTTAGTGAATCTGTGTTTTGCCATGATCAAAACTACAGTTTTTAATCTGTAATCGAGTCTGATCTATTAGGGGGCTGAAATACTAATGATGTATGACTTCCTTGGGGCGAATACAAAATCAGTCTTGATCAAACATAACCCGCAATGAATAAAATTCATGTTTTATGCCATCGACCACCTTGGAAAAGAGGATTTAACTATTTTTTTCCACTCATCAAGTGGAAAAAAGAATTAGGGGATAATGGATATAACATCAAATTCAAGACCAACCATCAAGCTAAAGATATCTTAAAATGCGAGATACTAATAGTCGACTCTCGATATTATGAGCAAATTAGCAAAGGTTTATTCAAGCCAGGTGGATTTATGTCTCAATCACTCGACTATATAAAAGAATTACTACACAACGCTGAAAAATTAAGTATTAAGAGAGTCTTATTTGACAGCAGTGATTCGGCATTTTTTCTGATGCCGGAAGTTGTTCCTTACTACGATATCATTTTAAAAAAACAAATCTTCAAGGACACACAAATCTATACAAATTTCAGGAAGCAACTACTCATGAATAGCTGGAGACCGCTACAGGGATATTCTGATGATTTCATACAAAAAGCATCTTTACCAAATGAAATCATTCCCAAAATTCATGTTGGTTGGAATATAGGGTTATGCGACTATCGAGAGTTTTCACAATTTTTTCACAAATTTTCTCCAATAGGTACTTCTGTTATCTTATCTAGATATTACAATCATATTAAGCTAGAGAAGCCTTCTCAAAGTAGAAATATATTAGTGTCTTACAGGGGGGCTCTAAAAGGTGTTGAAAAATATGACTTTCACAGAAAGACTCTTTTAAAACAGCTTAACCGTCTTTCAAATGAGAAAAGTATTTCCTTCGGAGGCAAGTTGTCATTAAAAGATTACAAAAAAGAGTTGTATAATTCCAAAGCTGTAATCAGTCCATTCGGATTTGGTGAAGTTTGTTATAGAGACTTTGAAATACTTTTAGGAGGAAGCCTCTTAATTAAACCAAGGATGGATCATATACTCACTTATCCAGATATTTACCAGTGCAATGAGACTTATATCCCCACTAATTGGGATTTTAGCGACGTCCGTGAAATAATACGTAATATTGGAGAAAGACCTATCGATTATCTGCCAATAGCAAAAAAAGCGCAAGAGCTCTTCCTCAATCAATATAATTCTTTTTCTTGTTTTTTTAATCAATTTAACCACATCAATCTTTAACTTTCTTAGTTGTATTTTGTAATTGAACTATCTACTGTAGATAAGAATGGAGAGCTCATTTTGTACTAGGCTGAAAAGCATCTAGTTCATGATTATTATTTGCATAATCCACTCCCTAGGCATAGGCGGCATGGAGCGCGTTATGGCCATACTCCTTCGGCATTTTGCACAGGAGGAAGAAATAGAGATACATGTAGTGCTCTACGGGCGGAAACGGGAAGTTTTACAAACGATACCCAACCCTGTAAAAGTACATAAACCTACATGGGCTTTTAACAACAAAAAGCGCACCTGGCACACCTTGAAAAGCATTGCCTTCGTACGTCGTACAGTAAAGGCCATACAGCCAGATACCATTCTCAGCTTTGGCGAGATGTGGAATAACTTAGCTTTGCTGGCTTTAATCGGTTTGCCATATCCTATTTTTATCTCCGACCGGAGAAAACCGAATAAAGATTTAGGCTGGCTACAAAATCGGCTACGCGACCGCCTGTACCCAAGAGCGGCAGGCTACATCGCACAAACTGAAAAGGCAAAAGATGTTGCCCTACAAAAGAGTTGGAATACCAATATCCGTGTGGTTGGTAATCCTATACCTGCTATGGATTGTCAGCAGGAGCAGGAAAACATCATTCTAAGTGTAGGGCGCCTAATACCCACTAAGAATTCTGACCGGCTCATCCAACTGTTTAGCCGCTTAGAAAATGCGGAGGACTGGAAACTCTGCATCGTGGGTGGAGATGCTAAACAAATGAATATTTCCCAGCAATTAGCGAGACAGGTCGAATCATTGGGATTGGAAGATTGTGTAATACTCGAAGGAGCACAAAGAAATGTAAAGCCCTATTATTGCTGCAGTAAAATCTTCGCATTCATGTCTACATCTGAAGGATTTCCAAATGTTCTTGGCGAAGCGATGGCAGCTGGCTGTGCTTGTATTGCATATGATTGTGTAGCCGGTCCTTCAGATATGATTGATGATGGTATTAACGGTTTCTTGATTCCAGAAGGAAATGAAAAACTATACCTCAAAAAGCTACAGCTTTTAATGAAAGATTTTGACTTGAGGAGTAAATTTGGCAAAGCTGCTCGAAAAAAAATGAAACAGTTCGAGGCTTCTGAGATCGCAGGACAGTTTTACGAATTTATTACTGAGAGGCTTTGAAAATTGTAATTAATACCGCCCACCAACGTTTCGGCGGTGCCATACAAGTGGCACTGTCTTTTATCCATGAATGCCGCCGTTTCGCCGAGCATGAGTATTACATATGGGTAGGTAGCGGCGTACGAACCGCTTTAGACGAAACTGTATTTCCCGCCAACTTCCACTTCCGACACTTCGACTTTGGGGCAATCACCATCCAAAAAACCTTTATCATCAATCGTAGCTTGCAGCAAGCCGAGCGAGAGATACAACCAGATTGCATCATTGCCACTACCGGACCATCCTATTTCCATTCTAAAGCTCCGCAGATTATCGGCTTTAACCTGCCGCTTTACATCTACCCTGAATCGCCCTACGTACAGCAACTGTCGTTTAAGCAGCAGCTCAAAATGCTTCTGAAGAAAAAGGCTCATTTCTACTTTTTCAAACGCGATGCGAATGCCTACGTGGTACAGACTGAAGATGTCAACCAACGGGTGCGTAAAGAATTGAAAACATCCGCGGTGAACACAGTTACTAATACGGCTAGTCAGTACTACAGCGAAGAACAATTTACTGCGCCTAAATTACTGCCCAAAGAGCCAGACCGCTTTCGCTTTTTGACTTTGTCGTCCTACTATCCGCATAAAAACCTGGAGCTGATTCCAGCGGTCTTGAAAGAATTACATCAGCGAGGAATCAGTACCGTAGACTTTGTACTGACCCTAAAAAACAAAGATTTCCAAGCCCACATCGGAGACCATCCAAATATCATTAATGTGGGACCAGTTCCACCGCCGGAGGGACCGGGCTTGTATGCAGAATGCGACGGCATGTTTTTGCCGACCTTGGCGGAGTGCTTTTCGGCTTCGTATCCCGAAGCTATGAAAATGGAAAAACCCATCATTACCACAGATTTGGGATTTGCAAAAAGCATTTGTCAAAAGGCAGCACTTTACTTTACGCCTAGAAATGCTCTGTCTGCCGCTAATGCAATAGAAAAGTTAGTTCGCGATAAAAAATTACAAAAGCACTTGATTCATGAAGGTTCAAAAAGGCTGAGATATTTCGATACGCCTTCAAGCAGAGCTCAAAAATATTTAGAAATTTGCAGAAAATATGCAAAAACCGTACAGTCTTAACTGATATTGCGGCTTTTATTGTTGAAAAATACGATTTCAGTGGTTTTTGTCAATAACCACTCGTGCAATAATACTTTTTTTTAAAATTTCATTATCATGGAAAAAACAGCATTAGTTCTTGGTGGGGGTGGATTTATTGGAGGGCATATGGGAAAAAAGCTTAAAGAAGAAGGCTTTGATGTCAGAGTTGTTGATATCAAGCCTAAACATGAGTTTTGGGACCATACTATAATTTGTGATGAATATGTCGTAGGAGACTTAAGAGACCCGAAAGTTGTCGAGAAAATTATGGCTCCAATTGATGGTGAAAAACCTTTTGATGAGGTCTATCAATTAGCAGCTGATATGGGCGGAGCCGGGTATATTTTTACAGGCGAAAACGATGCTAATGTAATGCACAACTCGGCGATGATAAACCTTAATGTAGCCTATGAAGCTAGTCGGCAGAAAGTAAAAAGAGTCTTTTACTCTTCTTCTGCATGTATGTATCCGGAGCATAATCAGCTTGATCCCGATAACCCAAACTGTGAGGAAAGTTCTGCTTATCCTGCAAACCCAGATTCTGAATATGGATGGGAAAAGCTGTTTTCTGAACGCATGTTTCTAGCGTTTAACCGAAACTATAATTTGGAGGTAAGAATTGCTAGGTTCCATAACATATTCGGTCCTATGGGTACCTGGACCGGAGGTAAGGAAAAAGCTCCTGCGGCAATGTGCCGTAAAGCAGCAGAAACACCAGATGGAGGCGAGCTAGAGGTTTGGGGAACTGGTCAACAAACCAGATCTTTCCTTTATATCGATGAATGTGTCGAGGCAGTACTTCGGTTCATGAGGCAGGAAAATTTTACAGGACCAGTCAATATAGGTTCAGAAGAGATGGTTACTATCAATGAACTGGCACAAATGGCTATAAGTTTGTCTGGGAAGGACATTAGAATCAAGAATATTGATGGGGAAGAATTCCTTGGTAAATATGGCTTCCCTTGTCCAGTTGGAGTGATGGGTAGGAATTCTGATAATACTCTATATCATAAGAAGATGGACTGGAGCGTTTCTCAACCTTTGAAAACAGGCATGAAGCATACTTTTGAGTGGATAAATGAGCAGGTGAAGGCTCTTCAGCCTCAGAACTAGTTTACAGATATACTCTGAACGGAGAAGTTTGGGCGTCACCCGAGGCACGAGTATATGCCGACATAAAGATATGTTTGTTCCCAAACTACTTCGTCGTCGGTATAATCCATATGAGGCATGGAAATCACTTTAATCCTGCTTCATATCTTTGTTTAAACGATTAACTCTTGTAAAAAACACTATTGTTAGTGGATGGCAAAAAGAAAATAGTTTTAGTAAATCAGCATACGGCTTACTTGTTTATTGATGTAACAAACGCCTTTGCAAAGCATTATGATGAGGTCGTACTTATTGCAGGAGTAGTGCATCCACTTGGTAACGAATTAGACTCAAAAGTAACGGTTCAACCAATAGTACCCTATAATGTGACGAACATATTTACGAGAGCTTTATCATGGTTAATCGGTTTTATCCAAGTGATTTGGTATTTATTTTTTAAATATAGAACACATGAGGTCTTTTTATACTCAAATCCTCCCCTGCTTTCTTTTACTCCTTTCTTTTTAAAACGGAAAATGTCGCATCTTATCGTCGATGTTTATCCTGATGCTTTTGTGACGGCAGGTATTTTAAAGTCTAAAAAGACAATTATTTTTAAAATATGGAAGTTTTTAAATACGAAAGCACTAAAAAAGTTTCACTCTATTTCAACAATAACTAATGCAATGGCTGAGAAAGTTCAGCAGTATACTGAGGGAAGGGGTATTCCTGTAGTGAATTTATGGACAGATCAAAGTGTAGGTAGTTATACTATAAATCGAAATCAAAATTTATTCTTTAAAAAACATGGGTTAGACCCGAACAAAACTTATATAATATATTCTGGCAATTTAGGAAAGGGACACGATGTTCAGTATCTTTTAGATATAGCAATGGCTATGAAAGAGAACGATAAAGTTTTTTTTGTGATCGCTGGTGAAGGGTTTAAGAAGAAAATGATTAAGGACGGAATTGTCAGACTAGAATTAAATAACTGCATATGGCTACCCTATCAAGATAAAGAGTTATTCAAACACATGCTTGCAGCAACAGACATTGGAGTAGTAACAATAGATGAGCCGAATGCTTATGTATCTATTCCGAGCAAGACCTTTAACATAATGGGAGCGGGTAAGCCAATTATTTGTTTCGGAAAGAAAGATTCAGAACTAGGTAAATTAGTAAATGATAATAAAGCTGGAGAAATTTATACGGGCAAAGATTTAAGTGACTGTGTGAGTTTTGTTGAAAAACTTGTAAATAACCAAGAGGTTTATCGTTATTATTCTTATAATTCTAAGCAGGCTTCCAAAATGTATACTTCTAAAAATGCTGAAAAGTTTGTTTCAATGCACTTAAAAGAAAAACGCGAATGTTTTTAGCAATGATGCTTAAAACAAGTAGAGTTCTAGCCAATAACCTAAAAAACCTTTTAGGTTGGAATACTAGAAAAAAGTTAATACTTTTTGTAGTTGACGACTATGGTACTGTACGCCTGCACTCTAAGGCAGCCCGCGAGCAGCTAGATCAAGCTGGCTTGCCCATGGATTCCCGCTTTGACACTTATGACACCTTAGAAACCCGCGAGGACCTGCAAGCCCTATACGAAGTACTAAACTCTGTAAAAGACCAAAATGGTAAAGGAGCCGTCTTTA
This sequence comes from Flavobacteriales bacterium, assembly GCA_022763165.1. Lineage (GTDB taxonomy): Bacteria > Bacteroidota > Bacteroidia > Flavobacteriales_G > JALEGO01 > JALEGO01. The sequence goes on along the minus strand of JALEGO010000354.1, from coordinate 1,092 downwards.
CTCCTTATGCCCTTTCCTGCAACATTAACTTTGAGCGTTTATCACAGGACGGTTACCTCAGCGGCTACCACTACGAGCACTTGCCAACCACTTACAAAAAACTAAGCGCACTACAGCCCAGTGCCTACGAAGGTACCTGGGAACTCTGGAGGGAAGGTATTGCAAAAGGTCTGATAGCACCTCAGTTTCATGGCAGAGAGCACCTTAACTTAAAGGTATTTGAGGAAAAGCTACAGCGGCGTGATCATGATATTATGACAGCGCTGAAAAATCGTTCATATACCAGCATTCAACAAACAGACTATCCTTCTATTGGCTGGACGTCTGCCTTTTCTTTTGCACAAGCAGAAGAACTTAAACGCTTTCCAGAAGTCATAAAGTCAGGCCTTGATGCCTTCGCAACCGTTTTTGGCTACCGGGCCACCGCCTTCACTCCGCCCGCCCAGCAGTTTCACCCTTCCCTGCATGCTGTCCTCTGGGAAAACGGGGTACAAGCCATCGACCGTCCATTGACTTACAAGCAACACTTGGGAGACGGGCAGTACAAACGGGTTGTGAGTCAGACGCATTGCAATAAGAAAACCGAGAAAGTCACGTTAGTCAGAAATGTGGTCTTTGAGCCTACCGAAGAACGTGGTGTGGACTGGGTAGCCTTTACATTGAAACAGATCGAGGCGGCTTTCCGCTGGCACAAACCCGCTATTATCAGCTCCCATCGGGTGAATTTTTGTGGGCACATCGATCCCGATAATCGGAAAAAGGGGCTTAGCGCCTTACATGGACTTCTACAAAAAATAGTAAGCCGCTGGCCGGATGTGGAGTTTATATCTGTAGCTGAATTAGTAAAATTAATGCAAGAAGATAAAGGTGTACATTCGATTTAAGGCGTTGCTGGACTTTCTTTCCGCTTTGCTTATTCTAGCTATCGTCTCGCCAATCTTATTGGTATTAACCATTGTTTTATTTATCCAAAACAATGGTCACCCCTTTTTCCAGCAAAAGCGTCCGGGTTATCAAGAACGTCCCTTTTACCTGACCAAGTTCAAATCAATGACCGATGAGCGCGACGCGAACGGGCAATTTCTGCCGGAT
>JALEGO010000353.1 GCA_022763165.1 Flavobacteriales bacterium | reverse complement strand
TCTATGTGGAGGAAGAAATTCAAAAAGCAAAAAAAGCCGGGCTAAAAGTTGTTCTAATTTTAAGAGTGGCACTAGATCACGCCTACCCAGAAAACAAGTTTTTATGGCACGGTATGATTATGCCCCAAAACGCCACGTTAATAAAATCCTGGTTCAGAAAGTACGGCCAATTTGTAGAAAACTGGGCAAAAACCAGCCAGAGATTAGGTGTAGATGTTCTTGGTATAGGTAGCGAATTAAGGGCACTATCAGCCACGACCGAACTTGATTCCTTACCAAATCTAGAGGCATATTACCTTGATACAGCACAACAAAATTACGTTCTATCAAAACATCAAAAATTCAGCAAAGAACTGCACTCCAAGAACCTATGGGTAAGAGGTTTTGATAATTACGAAAACTTACCTGAATACTTGAGGGACCAAATTAAAGCCAATGAAAGATGGGCAAAAGCCATGACCTTCGATGGTGCTGTTGACAGAATCAATCTCAGAAGATCACTACAACTTGAAGAATGGCAAAAGCTAATTAGCATTACTAGAAGATTGTATTCCGGAAAATTGACGTATGCAGCGAATTTTGACAACTACCAAAACGTAGCCTTCTGGGAAGCAATGGACTTTGTAGGGATCAACGCCTACTTTGAACTTAAAAACGTTCAAGAGGGTGCTGAAAATCAATATAACACCTATCTGAATTCATGGCAGTCCATTTTCCAAACTTTAAAAGACTTTTCCAAAGGAAAGCCTGTCATATTTACAGAATTAGGCTATTCTTTCAGGAAAAACGCCACCATCGCACCATGGGTGGCTCAGGGGTTCTCGATCTTAGGTGATCGAGAGCAAGAAAAACTGTTTATTTGGGAAGAACAACCTATAGATTATCAAGAGCGTGCAAAAGCAATGCATGCTCTTTACAAAGTCAATCAATCTTACAAATTGTTAAACGGCATTCTTTATTGGAAACTCTCAACACAGAAGGAACATTATAACATCGAACCTTTTGTACTCCATCTACATCAAAATAGTATAGATCCTGGACTGAACGTCTTGCAGAGATTTGTTAAGTAATCAGACTTTTTTCTTCGCAATGGTTTTATGTAAATCATTAATTTGAAGAAGACTGGCAGAACCATACCAGGGAATAAGCTCCATAACCAGTCGTCCTTCCTTTATGGAGGGATCAGTCTCGGTAAGTCTTTGTGCTTCTTCCACTGTTTCTACATTAAAAACATAAATACCCCTTAGATCTCCATCTTTAAGGAAAGGCCCTGCTATGACCAGCTTTCCAGCCTCTGCCAGACGGTGAATATTATCCAAGTGGGCCCTCTGCAATTTCAAAACCTCTTCTTCGGTATGATCTCGATTTGGGCCTCTTTTTAAGAAGGCCATAACGTACTTTTTCATGCCATAATCGTCTGCTCCTAATGAAGCCGCTAGGGCAGAATCAAATTCTAACTTAGAAGGCTTCGACTCCTCCGCCACATCCAGATTTTGGTCGGAACAAGAATAGATTGCCAGCACAAATAAGATCCATAAAAAACGCATATTCGTAAGTCTTTGATAGTCAAAACAAAATAGGGACTATCTCAACCTTAGTCATTCTGAACTCGTTTCAGAATTCAATAACCTTTGTTGAGACAATCCCTATTTTCGTTTGGAAGGTTAGATTTAATCCACAGTGATACAACCGTCTTTGATGGTTATTTTATCCCCATCCTTAACTGTTACTTCTCCACATTCAGTGTAAATAACAGCTTCACTGCAACTTTGGATTGAAGTGGAGGACGTTCTACTTGAACCAAATTCAACAGATTTAGTGCTACCATTGCACTTTACTTTGAACTCATAATTCTCAGAATCCTTGTTATAATATCTTACGGTTAATGCATTAGCAGCCATTGTAAAAAGCATGCCAACAGATAAAATGAATATACCTTTTTTCATGTTAATTGGAATTGATTGAGGCTAAGTTAAATAAGTTTTCTTTTTCACCAAGGGACAATTAGTTTTGGGGGAATGAGCAAATTCATCAATGTAGTTTTAATTCTGTTATTTAGTGTGAAATCGTTTAAAAACGAATAAAAATTAGACCAATAAATCTTAAGTGAATGATTATTCCTTAATAACGTATCAACGAATTTCTCAAGAATTGAGCAATTGGCATTAATATCATACACATCTTATATCAAAAACACACCCAGCTAAGGCACTAATTGATAACATCATTAAATATCCTTTAAATGATTACCCTTCGAATAGAGCCTTAAGTTCAGTGGCTTCATTCGGCTTCATTCTTCCTCCAAGAATGAGACTAAGTTCCCTTCTTCTCATAGCACCCTCATACCTCCGCTTATCAAATTCAGTTTCAGGTTCAATTTGTGGAACTTCAATTGGGCGTCCCATTTGATCTACGGCAACGAAAGTATAGATGGCTTCATTGCATTTGATTTGTTCCCCTGTTCTCCTATCTTCAACAGTCACATCAATAAAAACCTCCATAGAGGTCGTAAAAGCTCTTGAAACCTGAGCTTTTAAGGTCACCATATCCCCCAATTTAATGGGGTTATTGAATGCCACATTGTTTACTGAAGCTGTAACCACAACCCTTCCGCAATGCCTTTGCGCAGAAATGGCTGAAATTACGTCCATCCAATGTAACAACTGACCTCCCATTAAGTTTCCCAAAACATTGGTGTCATTTGGTAAAACAATTTGCGTACTGACCGCAAGTGATTCTGATCCTTTTTTAGATTTCATACTTGAAAGTTAAACTATTTGAAGATAAATTGAGCAACCTGTTTTACATTTGCCAAACATGAAGGATTTATTCAAGTTCATTAACTCACTTGAAGCAGTATTTGAGCCTCTCAGACAGGTCCCTGAGCTTAGTCGAAGGGCCGACATTTCCACTAAAACAAAGGACCTAGCAATACAAAGCCTGGAGAACAGATCAAAAACAAAACTATGTTTCCTCTAGTTCTAAAATCACTACATATTATTTTTATGGTAACCTGGTTTGCCGGGCTTTTTTATATTGTTCGACTCTTCATTTATTGGGTTGAAGCTGGAGAGAAAGACGACGTAGAAAAAAAAGTATTGCAAAACCAATTTCGAATCATGCAAAGGCGTCTCTGGTATGGCATTACATGGCCAGGAATGATATTAACTACCATTTTCGGATTCTGGATGGTGCATGTATACAATTATTGGAAAATGCCCTGGCTCCATCTTAAATTGGCATTTGTGGGTTTACTATATGGATATCACTTTATATGTCATCGTTTTTTCTTGAAAATCCAGAAGGGAAAATTCAGCGGTAGTTCTTTAAAATTGAGAATCTGGAATGAGGCAGCCACTATTCTGTTATTTGTAATTGTGTTTGCAGTGGTATTCAAAGACCAACTCAGCAAAATATGGGGTGGCCTAGGTATTTTGATCCTGAGCCTATGCCTGTTGATTGCAATTTACATTTACAAGAAAAAGAGATCGAAATAAGTTGAGCTTTCAACTAAAATGGATCGAATGCAAAACAACTCTTAAAGAACTCCCCTTGTTTACAATCATCTGGCTAACTTTGGGCAAACAAAAGTAACTAACAATTGTTTGGATAGCATGGCAGCTCGATTCTTGACGTTTGTGATAATTCTCTTACTTCTATTGTTTGCAATAGATACCTATACTTTTAAAGGAATTAGATTGCTTACCGCATCTTTAGAAAGGGAGTGGCTTCGAAAGCTTGTGCATTGGAGCTATTGGATTACGTCTATTGGTCTGTATCTAATGCTCATATTTCCATTATTTAACCTTTCTGAAGGAAGAACACCACGTGGTGACAGATACATGTCGTTTGTGTTTGGAATTGCCATTCTATTCTTATTACCCAAACTTATTTTCTGCATTTTTCATCTTTCAGAGGATATTATTTTCAACATTCACAAGCTCTTTAATAAGAGTGATTCTGGTCCCAAAATAAGTCGTTATAAATTCATAACTCTGATAGGTGGCGCCATTGCAACAATTCCTTTTTTTGGAATATTATATGGCATTATCAAAGGGAAATATGATTTTGAAATTATTAAAAAAAATATTGCTTTTCAAGCACTTCCTAGTGCCTTTGATGGCTTACGTATCGTCCACATATCAGATATGCATTTGGGAAGCTTCCCAAAGCATCATCCCTCGGTAATTAAAGCAATTGAGCTGATTAATGATCTCAATGCGGATTATATTTTCTTCACTGGAGATATTGTAAACAACTTCAGTTATGAAACTGAAGGTTGGGCTGAGCATTTTAGTAAATTAAAAGCTCAAAAAGGCAAGTTCTCCGTTTTAGGAAATCATGATTATGGAGATTATAGTGATTGGAGTTCTTTGGATGCTAAGGCGCAAAATTTTAAAGAGATCAAAGCTTTTCATAAAGAAATAGGCTTTGAGTTGTTGATGAATGAAAATCGCGTTTTTGAAAAGGATGGTGCTTCAATTCAGCTGATTGGTTTAGAAAATTGGGGGGCAGGCGGATTTTCTAAGCATGGTGATTTGGAAAAATCATATCATGGTATTTCAGAGGATCCTTTTACCATTTTATTATCTCATGATCCTTCACATTGGGATGCTCAGGTTCTTGGAAAGAAAGATATTGACTTGACACTAGCAGGACACACCCATGGCATGCAATTTGGCGTGCGATTAGGAAAATTTCAATATAGCCCTGTTCAACATAGGTACCCCAGATGGTCAGGACTTTACAAAGAAGGCAAACAACATTTGTATGTTAACAAAGGCTTTGGGTTTATTGGCTTTCCAGGCAGAGTTGGAATGCCACCAGAGATTACTTGCTTAACTTTGAAAAAAGCCTGAAATAAGTTCATTCAAATTTCTACCTGATTTAGCGAGAATAGCGCGTTATCAACTCAAAAGTACCCCTAAATGTATACCCCTTACAGTGCTCATTTGCAGGGAAATAAAACCTATCACGCGACTTAGTTTATTAATTTTGCAGCAAATCGAACACAATGTCACGCTTTCTTATGGTCGCTTTGATAGTGACCGCCCTTGCACGCCAATTTGGTTCTGCACAGAACCATAATGGGCGACTAGATAATCTTGAGGAATTTACCACTATGGTGGAAGTTCCATTCACAATGCCAGATGGGATTAATCTAAAGACCAATGTCTTTTTACCAATTGTACAAGACTGTATGATTGTGCGCCTCAACGGATCAGTCAATGTTTTTGGCTTTAACATTGGCATTGACCAAAACATAGAGTTAATTCAAAAAGGAACGCAAATTGTCATTTATGATTCTTTGAATGGTAGTCCTGTAACTGGAGATGATCGTTACAAATTACCAATGGTATTTACTCGAACACCTTACAATAAGGGCTCCAATTTGCTGGAGGGCTCCATATTTTCAATAATGGGTTATGGCTATGCTATGCAGGATATGAGGGGGCGTTATGCATCAGAAGG
>JALEGO010000352.1 GCA_022763165.1 Flavobacteriales bacterium | reverse complement strand
TCCACATGATGAAAACTCACCCAGATCTGGAAACGCATTGAAGTGGAAGATTAAGAGAGAAACGAATGATGCCTTAAGACAGCGTTTCATTGATAGAACAATTCCGCAAGCGGAGTTTTTGGGACTTCAAGTACCAGACCCTGATTTGAGTTTACAGGAAAACGGTTCTTACAAATTCGGTGAGATCAATTGGGTTGAATTCAACAATGTTATCCATGGAAATGGCCCCTGTAACCAACAAAGGTTAGCGCATCATAGAAAAGCTCATGATGATGGAAAGTGGGTTAGAGATGCCGCAAAAGCTTATAACGAAAGATTAAAAAAGACGCAGCAAGGTTTAGTTGCTTAAAGACTTAGATAATGACTGAACAAAATGATCAAGGAGATATTTGGGAGGTTTTCGTCCAATCAAAACCGGGACTTCCTCATAAACATGTGGGCAATGTGCATGCCTACGACAAACAAATGGCACTAGAAAATGCCAGAGACTTGTACACAAGAAGAAAAGAGGCACATAGTCTGTGGGTGGTTTTGGCAAGCACAATTGTAGCTGTTCCGGGAGATGAAACTGAGAGTTTCTTTGACCCTGCGGATGACAAAGTGTATAGGCATCCAACTTTTTATGAAGTACCTGAAGGCGTAACACACATTTGATTATGGAGGAACTATTTACATATGTACTCAGACTTGCTGATAACAACTGGTTCTTGTCATACCGCTTGGGCGAGTACGTAAGCAAGGGGCCTTATCTGGAAGAAGATTTGGCATTGACCAATACGGGTGTAGATCTCATCGGTCAAGCTGAGATTTTGTATAAGTATGCCAGTGAGATAATGGAAGGTGGGGTATCACCAGATGAACTAGCGTATAGAAGGTCTGAACATGAGTACTACAATGCCCAGCTTGTTGAAGCGCCTAATAGTGACTACGCTTACATACAAGCACGTCAGATATATATGGACCTTTACAATTTTTATCTTTTAGAAAAGCTGAAGGAAAGTAAAGATGAACTTCTAAGTTCATATGCCAAGAAATCTATAAAAGAGGTGACCTATCACTTAAAGAGAAGTACGGATTGGATCTTGAGATTTGGACTAGGAACCGAAGAAAGTAAATTGAAAATTCAAGCTGCTTTAGACGAATTGTGGAAATATACTGGTGAACTTTTTGAGGTTGATGAACTCCAAAAAACAATGCAAGAAAAGGGGATTGCACCAGACTTATCTCAAATTAAGGAAAAGTGGTTCACTCGACTTACGGAGATTTTAAATTCCGCAGAGTTGCAGGTACCTGCAGGAGACTATTTTATGACAGGTGGAAGAAAGGGATATCATACTGAACATATGGGCTATATGCTCACTGAAATTCAGTATTTAAATCGCCTTTACCCAGATGCCGTTTGGTAGATCACATTTGATATGCAAGTCGATGAACGCATTGATCATATTTGGGATTTACTAAAAACAATTCCTGATCCCGAAGTTCCCGCTTTAACAGTGGTGGAGCTTGGTGTTATTCGTGAGGTCAAGTTCGATCAGGAGCGTATTGTCATAACCATTACACCAACTTATTCTGGCTGTCCGGCCATGAATTTCTTTGAAGACGAGATCGAAAAGGTCCTTTCTACAGCCGGATACAATGATGTGAAGCTGAGTACAGTTTACGAACCGGCCTGGACCACTGATTGGCTATCGAATGAGGCAAAAAAGAAGTTGAAGGATTACGGAATAGCACCACCAGTTGGAAGCACCAATGACAAGGGTGTACTTTCCATTCACGGACCTAAGGTAGTGCCTTGTCCACAATGTAATAGTCAAGAAACAGAATTGATCAGTCAATTTGGGTCCACAGCATGCAAGGCTCTTTATAAATGTCTTTCTTGTCTTGAGCCCTTTGAGTATTTTAAGTGTATTTGATCTTTTTAGAATTCATTTCTAAAGCTCGGAATTGGTTTGAACGAGTTATTTTACAGAATCTTTCGTAGTTTCGCACAAACTATTTAACCTATGAAAAACCTCGTTGCCATACTATTGTTTTTTTGTTCGATTGCGTTAAACGCGCAAATATCTGTGAATTCCACGAATTACCCTGAAATAGGAGATCAAATTATTTGGGACATTGATACCTCTGCATCCAGCTATACCATAGGATCTGCCGGTACAAGTCAAACCTATACTTTTACTTCAACAGATGCCCACTTTTCTGATACCGTTGATTATGTAAGTGCAACAGGCACTCCATATTCTAGCGATTTTGCTTCTTCCAATCTCGCTTCATTTTCAGATTCTATTTACACTTATTACAATAAATCGAGTTCAATTCTAGAAATCGATGGGTACAACAGTGTATTACCTATAATCAATCAAAATGTAGTTGTGAACTTATCGGATGTTGAGTTGATTGCGAATTTTCCAATAAACTATAATGACCTATGGACAGACTACTCCAATTTTGATGTTACGATAGCCGTTACTTCTCTGCCCGTTGATTCTGGTAGAATGGTTCGGTGGAGGCAAAAAACAGTCAATGTTGATGGTGCAGGACAAATCACAACGGATTATGGTACATATGATTGTCTAAGACAACTCGTAGTCACAAATACTTGGGATACAATTTGGACAGGAATCAACATTCCCTTTGTCGGTATGACTTGGACCCAAATCTCAGCATCTGTTAGCACTGATTCTTCTTATGAGTGGATTTCTGATCATCCAAATGTTGATGCTCCATTGGTTAAGGCAGCTGTAGATGCTGCTGGAAACATATTGGAGTTAGAAGTGAATCGTATGCCTCTCACAACTTCTTTGGGAGAAACAGCAAACAAAACTTTTTCCATTTACCCCAATCCAACTGAAGGTCAATTGTTCTTTTCAGAAGTGAACACTGCATATCGATATGAGGTCATTGACGCTCAGGGTCGGACAGTTTTGAATAACAGACTTAACAGGAATGTAGCCCTTGATTTGGAGTCAGGAGTTTATTTCATCCGCATTTTGGATGAGAAGGGGCATGCAATAAATCAAGAAAAATTAGTCGTAAAATAGAAATATCTGCCAAATGAAAAACTTATTGACCACTTTATTCTTTCTCGCAACTTTGTCTTTAGCTGCCCAGATAACAGTTACAAGCAGTAATTTTCCAGTAGTTGGAGATGACGTCATCATTGATGTTGATACACTTGCGAGTAGCTATAGTATTGGTAATTCAGGAGCAAACCAAACCTACTCATTTCTCTTAACCACTGCTCATGAAACAGATACCTTAATATTTCAAAACCCCTCATCAACTCCATATTCTTCGGATTTTCCAAATTCTAACCTGGCCCTGGAGGATGCTGGTGCTTATGCTTATTTTGATGCCAATGTAAATAGTGCGGCACTTGTAGGCGGTGTTCAAGAGGACCCTATTAATGGAACTCCAATAGCTGTTGAAATTAGTCCCTCTGAGACTATTGCCAACTTTCCGACTAATTATCAAGATGTTTGGATGGATACCTCAGGTTTTGACTTTACCGTTTTTGTAGGGCAATTTGGATTTGATTCTGCTCGCGTTAAAAATGATAAATATAAAGAGGTTCTTATAGATTCATGGGGTCAAGTGACTACGGACTACGGTACTTTCAATTGTCTAAGACAAAAAGTGAATATTACCGAGTATGATTCCGTTTGGGGCTATAGTAGTTTTACTGGATCTTGGAGTTTGTTTAGTGCTGAAACCAGTGGAGATACACTATATGATTGGCTATCCAATGATCCTCAAGCCAATTTTCCGATTATCACTGCAGATGTGGATGGCAATGGCAACATCGTTGAGCTGAGTGTTTTAAGAATGCCTTTGACAGTAAATATTGAAAGTCCAAAACTTGATGAGGCAATTACTATTTTTCCAAACCCATCAAATGGTCGCATTAATGTCAGTGGATTAGATCAAAATGAAGTGTACAATTATAAGCTCTTCAGCATTGACGGTAAAATAATTGAGTCTTCTCAATTCGTTAATAACATTGCGATGGATCTCATAACTGGCACCTATTTATTGCGTTTGGAAAATGAAGCAGGTGATATCATAGTGCAGAAACGTATTGTTATAGACTAAAAGTAAGTCGCACCACAGGTTGGAACCATTATTATTTGTGGTGCTTCTTACCGGCTTAGTATCTCTAATTAATGTTTGTTCAAAGCAAATTTAATATACTGGTCAAACAGTGAGAGGAGTGTTTGATGGAGGGCGCAATCAAGTGTATTTGATGCGTGGATGGGTGTGTTTGATAAAAAATGGGTTTAGAATATTGAATTCACTATAATCCAAAACAATTAAGTCTCAATAATCCAATATATCGTATTTATTGTACCTAAGTGTCTTTCTTTCAGAATTATACTGTCTCTTCTGGAACTTGAATACAATTCAAAAAACTGAGGGTGTGGACTAAAATATTGCCCTAGGTATTTTTTAAATTGTAATTCTTGCGATGACATCTGTATTTTAAAATACTGATAGCCTGATTTTTGCATGCCTCCAATGGCATTATTTTTAGTCCACTCTGTGAAAGCCTTATCAAATGGGTTTATGCGTAGCATTTCTTCCTCAGGTTCTTCGACTTGCCAACCATCCCAGCATGATTGTCTGTAATAGCTTCTGTTATCTTTATAAAAAGTAGATTTCCCATCATTATAGTCCAATAAGAAGTATTTACCTCCGGTGGGATAATTGATTTCATATACAGCTTTTAAATTGATTGATAGTTTTTGATGCATACAATGACAATAGACACT
>JALEGO010000351.1 GCA_022763165.1 Flavobacteriales bacterium | reverse complement strand
GTATTATAGAGAGCTTTGCAGTAGCCTTAACCTTTTTATTTCTGCTCTGGTCATTCCGATCCATTTTAAATGCCAACAACAGCACTTTTGCCCAATCTCACGGAAGAGTGAGTGAAGCAAACTACTACAGCGTCAAAACGATTTGGGGTTCTCCACACCATCAAGAAGAACTTGGTGTGGCTATTTATGCAAATCGGGCGGTTGAAGAGGAATATGGAACCAAAAATGATGGAACACCCTTATACAGAACTGTGATTAAAGAGGTTTTTCAGAGTGGTTCAAATCCAATTGCAGAATCAAACGGAGTGGCCAAATTAACACTGAATGAACGAAAAAAGGGTAGTGCACTTTATGCAGGTTATAATTTGGAGTTCAAAGTAAATTATACGATTCAAAATATCAGAAATGAAAGAGTTCATGCATATTTCAATTTTAGTTTGCCCGAGCAAGTGATGTATGACAGCTTGAAGGTAGTAGATGAAGGAAAAGATTTAAGTGGAGGATTCAATGTGGGATACAGCGGTTTGGAGTGGAATCGTTATTTAGAACCAAATGAAAAAATCAATCTCGAGATATCATACCTTTCCAGGGGCTTGGACAACTTCTACTATGTCGTTAGCCAACCCAGAGAAATCAACAACTTCAATTTTAGAATAGAAATAGACAAGCTAAAGAATAAAGATGTCAACTATCCCGAAAATTGCTTAACACCTCATAATATTGGCTCTACCGCGGACGGTGAGGGTAGTGTACTAAGCTGGAATCTTCACAATGCAATAACCACCTCAGGAATGGGAGTGGAATTGTCAAAACCCGAACAGCCAGGGGCAAAGGTGGCGCTAGTCTTGAGAAACAGTCCCTATGCACTCATGTTATTAATCACCATGATCAGTATCACTATGCTGGTATTAGGTAAAGGTGTGAACTTCCTAGAAATATCTTTGTTATCCGCACTGTATTGCTTGCTATTCTTTGCTATCGCATCCCTTTCTGATTATGTAATTGGTTTTTGGGGAGCCTTGATCCTAGGCTCAGCGCTGACCTTATATTTAACCTCATTGCTTACCAAAAAACTGGCATCAAAATTTCTAAAAAATGCCATTCTTATCTTGGTCACTTTCTTTACTGTGATTTATCCCTTAAGCGGATTGTGGCCAGATTTACAGGGGGATTTTAAGATTTGGGTGACTATTGTCTTAACCATTTACATTTTCTTCATTTCAATGAGGAAGAGGGCTACGGCCGATGCGGATTAGAATATTTGGGCGATACTCGATTACTGAAAATGGTCAGTAATCGAGTCGGGCCTTTCACTATATCTCTTCACTGCCAAAGGAAATTGCATGGAATTAACAAATGAAATTGTCAGTTTCGAGGATGTCGTTGCAGTCCCTATCGCAAGGTTACTTTTCTTTTTTGTCATCATCCAATACCTTGTTAAGTAAGGAATTGGAAAAAGCAATAATAATGCTGAATATAGCAGCCCACCAGAACCCATTTACGCTAAAGCCTCCAACAAAGTAATCCATTAACAAAACCATCATAGCATTAATTACCAATAAAAAAAGCCCCAATGTGATCACCGTAATGGGAAATGATATGAACTTCAATACCGGCTTGATAAACATATTCACAATGGTCAAAACTAAAGTTGCAATAACTGCCGACTTATACCCATCAACAGAGATGCCTGACAGATTCTGAGCACATAAATACACAACTCCAGCCAACAATAAGAACTTGATAATTCTCTTCATAGTGCAAATCTAATCAATTGTGGAATTTAAGATCGTCACTAAATAAACAATTAAGCAACTTTTTGGTTGCGTTTAAATTTATTTCTATATTCGCAACTGATAAGTTGCATAAAAATATTATTATGAAAGATTTAATTCAAAAAGAACACCAGTTCAGCCATCCAATAGGGGATGTGTGGAATGCTATTTCAAAAGCAGAGGAAATTTCCAAATGGTTTATTCCTGCAGATTTTAAAGCAGAACCTGGCTACGCTTACAAATTCAGCCATACTGATGAAAATAGTGGAAATTGCACTAACATCACTGGCAAAGTACTTGAGGCAAATCCTGTTAACCGATTGGTGTATACTTGGATGGTTGAGGGAATGGACATCGAAACCACAGTAACGTGGAATTTAGAAGAAAATGACAAGGGAACATTATTGACCTTAGAGCATTCTGGTATATCAAATTTTCCAGGTGAAACTGCAGTCAAAATGTTTGAATCATTTGATGGTGGCTGGAACAATTGCATTGTGGAATTGGATAAATACCTTAAAGAATTAATCAATGTCTAAGTCCATAGATGCGATATTTAAAGCGATAGCTGATCCAACCAGACGTGAGATTTTTCACGTTCTGGTTTTGGCTAGTGCCGCACTTCCGTTAACGAGTATTTCGGAAAAATTTGACATCAGCAGACAAGGAGTTACGAAGCATATCAAACTTCTAGAGCATGCGGGTTTGGTAGAGATAAAAAAGAAGGGGAGGGAGCAGCTTTGCTATGCCAACCCCTTACCCTTGAGTCAAGTAACAGATTGGGTAGCATATTACAATAACTTTTGGGACAATAAGCTTAATGCATTGGAAGATTTTCTGGATAACAAATCATCTTGAAAACTTTCCTTATCAGAATGCTGTTGACTTAAGATTAAATAGTAGTTTCAGGTTCCAATTATTTTGACATGGAAGCTGAAATTGTCAACCGAAAAGGAGCCAGAAAAATAGATGATATTCCCCAAAATGTTCTGGAATTACTGAACACGGGAAAAATTGAAACTGTTAATCTAACGGAGTGGTTGGCTGTTGATCAAGTGCTCCTGCTAAAGAATGCATTAGCAGAGCTTAATCAAAGTTCTTGGTTTGAAGATATCCGTAATCAAGTTTATGCTCAAAAAAAAATCAGTTCAAATAATAATACGAAAACCATTGGGCTGAGATTATCCGAATTGGCCAATCGATCCACTCTGGATGTTTTGGCAAAACACCAATCCGACATTGTAAGATCATGGGCCTGTTGGGCTATTTTGCACCAACAGGAAACTTTGAATTCACTTATAAGCGAGATTAAAACCTTCGCTGCAGATCATCATTTTGGCCTTAGAGAAGTGGTGATTTTTGCTTCTAAAGAACGTCTAGCAGAAGATTTAGTGAAATCGGTTCAATTGCTGTCCCCTTGGACATTGGAGGAGGATGAAAATGTTAGAAGGTTTGTGGCGGAAGGCATACGCCCTATAGGAGTATGGACCAAAAAGATTCAGGTCTTGCAAGATGATCCTTCCATAGGCTTACCCATAATTGAACCACTAATGTCCGATTCCTCTAAATATGTGCGCGATGCTGTTGGAAATTGGCTGAATGATGCCTCAAAATCACAACCTGATTGGGTTTTGAGTTTTTGTAAGAAGTGGGAAAAAAGCAATCAGACGAAAGAAACTAAATACATTATTAAAAGAGCATTAAGGACTATCAATAAATCATGAGACCTAAAAAAGACACCTTCGACAGTTATTTTCATGGCTATGTCGACCTTGTACCTTCGGAAAACCATCTTGACGAATTAAAGCTGGGTTTTGAACGAATCAAGTTTTTATCTGACATCCCTGAATCGATGAAGAATTATTCATATGATCATGGAAAATGGACCATCAATGAACTCTTACAGCACATCATTGACACAGAGTTGGTTTTTAATTATAGAGCATTGAGGTTTTCTCGAGCGGATCAAACAAGTTTACCTGGTTATGACCATGAAGCGTATGCTATAAATACCAATGCTAACGAGAAAGAATTGAAAGATTTAGTCGAGTTGTTTATGGTCCAAAGAGCATTTACACTACAACTTTTTAAGGGCTTTGATTCGAAGGTTTTGAACTATTCTGGAGAGGCTAATGGAAAGCAGCTGACGGTGTTGTCAATTGCATATTTACTTGTGGGACATGAAATCCACCATTTGAGTATTCTCAAAGAAAAATACTTAAAATTATGACTAATAGCATTTCTTGGGATCATTTTTCGAAAGTCGATATGCGCGTTGGAACAATTATCGAAGCAGAATATTTTGAAGCGGCTAAAAATCCATCAATAAAGCTTCTTATTGATTTTGGTGAATTAGGAACCAAGAAGAGCTCAGCTCAGATTACGGATTATTATAAGCCTAAATTACTCATTGGTACTCAGATTATTGCAATTGTTAACTTTCCACCAAAACAGATTGCAACAATGATGAGTGAGTGCCTCGTTTTAGGTGTTATTGATGATGATGGAGTGGTTTTATTGAGATCAGATCAAAGAGTAAAAAAAGGACTCAAGATAGGGTAACTTTTTGCTACATTATTACCCCAATACAATGTCAGGATGAAATAATTAAAGCATTAAGGATTTCATATTTGATAGTCTCAAAAAACTTATCGAATACGATCTAAAGATTTCACCAATTTCTCATCTTTTTTAACCCTATCTCTAGCCATAAATAAAAGTATTAAAGGCAGGGCTACCAAGATTGTGGAAAGCTGAAATTTGCCTTCCCAAGAGGTTACAAAGGCTGCGATTAAAACATTAATCAGAATGAAAAGTGAACCTAGCATTGCCAAACCAATCAATTTTATTTGTCTTCCTCTATTTTTATATGCAAAAATACTCATTGCAGAAATGATGGTTGTTATGGCAAGTAAGATACCAGATGCAACTGGAAACCAACTGATATCATCCGTTTTTGAACCATCAATCCCTATAAGAGATAACATGCTACCATCTTCAAAGGTCATTATAGGGAATAGAATTGAAATACACAGCGCGATCACTGATATTAGCAAATAAATAGATTGGATTCTTTGGATCATTTAAATGGTGTTAATAAGTTGAAGCAAAAATATTCAAATTTTGTTTGTCAGGAAGTATAGTCTTCGTATACTTGCACACCAAGATTATTGAAATCTTTATACCTTTTATTACTTAATCATTGATTTTCTAAAATAGTTAAATCCAGAAAATTCAAATTTCTAATTGATGTACGATATTGTTGAGCTTAATAGTAAGCTAGTTGATGATCTTAAGAAGATAGCCAAGGATTTGGAAATTCCTAAGAGTGAGAAACTGAAGAAACAAGAATTAATATATGCCATCCTTGATCATCAGGCTGTTAACCCACCTAAGAAAGAAGTCGCCAACCAGGATGCTCAGAAGAAACCTGATAAGGCTGCAGCCACACGTAAAAGAACGAGAACTACCAAGCCTGCTACAGAAAAAGTAGGCGCTAATGGTGCTGCAAAATCAGAGAATGGAGCAGACCCTAAAGCCAAAAGACCACAGCCTAAGGCAAAGCCATCTGAAAAAAATGACCAGAAAAAACTGGATTTTAAAGCTGAAGGTGATAAAAATTCAAAGCCTGAATCCAAAGAAGAAGTAAGGTCGCCTTTTGTTAGCAAAAACAAGGCGATGGACGCTGCAAAATCATCGAATAGCGATGGTCGAAGAGACAAAGAAAAGCGTGACAATAGGGATAATAGAGAACATAGAGATCGTGACAGAGACAGAGATCATCGAGACAACCGCGACAGAAAACCTCAAAGACAACCTGAACCAACAGGACCAGAATATGATTTTGACGGAATTGTTGTTGCAGAAGGTGTCTTAGAAATGATGCAGGACGGATATGGTTTCCTTAGATCTTCAGATTACAATTATTTACCATCACCAGATGATATTTATGTGTCACAATCACAGGTTAAACTGTTTGGCCTGAAGACTGGTGATACTGTCAGAGGTTCAGTTCGCCCTCCTAAGCAAGGCGAAAAGTATTTTCCTCTCATTAAAGTTGAGTCGATCAATGGAAGAACTTCACAAGAAGTGAGAGACAGAATCCCATTTGATCACTTGACGCCATTGTTTCCACAAGAGAAATTTAGACTTTCAGGTCACAAAGGAGATACGATTTCTACTCGATTGATTGACATGTTTACTCCAATCGGTAAAGGACAAAGAGGGCTTATCGTAGCTCAGCCTAAAACCGGTAAAACGATGTTACTAAAGGAAATTGCTAATGCGATCGCAGCAAATCATCCTGAAGCCTACATGATGGTTTTACTAATTGATGAACGTCCTGAAGAAGTAACGGATATGGCAAGAAGCGTTAACGCTGAAGTGATTGCTTCAACGTTTGACGAACCAGCTGATAGACATGTGAAGATTTCGAATATCATGTTGGAAAAAGCCAAGAGAATGGTTGAATGTGGTCATGATGTTGTCATCTTATTAGATTCGATCACCAGGTTAGCGAGAGCCTATAACACTGTAGCTCCTGCATCTGGTAGGGTACTCACAGGAGGTGTCGATGCGAATGCGCTTCACAAACCAAAAAGATTCTTTGGTGCAGCAAGAAAAATTGAAGGTGGAGGTTCATTAACAATCATAGCCACAGCCTTAACGGAAACAGGTTCCAAAATGGACGAAGTGATCTTTGAAGAATTTAAAGGAACCGGTAATATGGAACTTCAGTTGGATAGAAAACTTTCAAATAGAAGAATTTTCCCTGCTGTGGATATTGTGGCGTCCAGTACAAGACGTGATGATTTATTACTTGAGAAAGACGTACTTCAAAGAGTTTGGATTTTAAGAAAGCACCTTGCTGACATGAATGCAGTTGAAGCTATGGAATTCCTTAGCGATAAGATAAAGTTCACTCAAAACAACGAGGAGTTTCTGATTTCTATGAATGGCTAAACCAATCATTTTAAAATTTCCTGTCTATGAAGGCTAGCGTAAAATATGGTCTTTTAGGTGCACTCGCTGCCTTCTTCATTGATATCTTACTATTTGTATTCGGTTGGAACGAGATAGATAGGGTAGTTTTATACACAGTTTTTTTTAACATCCTGTTATTACTCCTTGCCATCTTTTTTGGTTTAAGAAAGGAGAGTGCTACGGTTGAAAATCCACCTGGTTCTTTCGGGTTGAATTTTCGAATTGGAATGCAAGCCAATCTGGTTTTTACTGTGAGCTTGGCTTTATTCACGCTTGTCTATTACAAATATGTGGACTCGGATTATTTGCAAAAGAAAATAGATAAACGTGTTGAACAGGCGGAAGCTTATGATATTTCCAAACATGATTTCAAAGACTCCGCTGTCGAACCAATGACTCAAGAGGAGTTTGTGGCTAACGAAAAGGCCTTTGCCGAAAGGATTTATACTCCATTTTTTCATTCAACAATGAAAATGGTGGGCCTTACCGTGATGGGTGTTGTCTATTGCCTCTTTTTCGCTTTTTTGCGATCTAGAAATCGAATTTAAAAGAGTCTATTCTGAGTTTTAATAGAAAATTAAATTAATATTTCGATTTTAAATAAATTATCGTAATTTTATACTCTAGTATAAAGATAAGCAGTAGTCGTGTTCTGTAAATCTTAAAATATTAGGTCAATCAATTATTTCTAAGTCTTTCTTCGGAAAGACTTTTTTTATTGGGAACCTACCATAATATTACTTTTTTCTTCTTACGGGCAGTATCGAGTCTATTGGGTGGTCCTACTGTTTTTTTCGGAAAAGAATCAGCTGTATTTGAAACATCTACATTTCTGGTGATTGAGTCCGCTACTATGACTTTGAATGCTGATTCTATGGGTTCTTCTGGCAAAGCTTTCTCAACTTTATTATTTCGTTTTGTAGACACTTTAGATCTTAGATTTTCCGTAGCTTCTTTCAAAGTGTCTTGCGGCAAAGTAGCTTTTTCAACCGGTACAGCCTCATTTGCTCTCGATTTTTCTTTAATTTCTTTAGTTGAGGAATTCTTCTGTAAGTTCAATGCAATTGTGGCGATGAGGGCTCCGATAATTGCGGCTACAATGATAGCCCCTTTCCCTTTCAATGATGTTTTTAACCGTTTCCAAATACTATGTTCTCTGTTAAAATGTTCAACGGATGCGCGCATTTTGGACCAAGCAGCATCTGCATCTTCACCAGACGTATCCCACAATAACTTTTGGTTTAGTAGTCGATCAAATTCCTTGTCTTCCATTTTCCAAATGTGTATTATTTTCACCGTATAATTTTTTAATCCTTACTTTCAACTCTTTTCTTGCTTCAAAAACTTGCCATTTTGAATTGGATTCACTGATACCGAGTTGAGCACTAATTTCCTTGTGTGTGTAACCTTCTAAAACAAATAGCCTAAAGGCTAACGATTTGGTGGTATCCAAGCCGTCAATAATTTTCATCAAATCTTCCAATTCTATAGACTGAAGAACCTCTGCATCTACCTTTACATGGCTTGCGTTATCAATTTCCAATGAATGAGTGTTCAGGCTCTTTTTATTTCGGACAAAGTCTATACAGGTGTTGATAATAATTCGCTTTATCCAGCCCTCAAAACTGCCTTTGTCTTGGTAAGAGGATATCTTCTCGAATACTTTTAAAAAGGCTTGATTGAAGAGTCCTTCTGCCTCTTGTCTGTCATGAGTATATCTCAAACAGATGCCTAACATTTCAGGAAAGCACTTTTTATAAAGTAGTTCCTGATATTTAATGTCAAAGGACTTACACCCTTGGATAAGCTCACTCGTAAATTCCATACTAGAGTTTGAGACTTATTCCTCCCATGATTGGCAGCTCATTGAAGATCAGCTTCTCACTTTTTACATTGGTGTTTCCTTCTTCTGTATACCAATTGGTCCAAGTATTATAAACCAAATAATCTATTCCGATATGTAGGCCAAAACGTTTCAAAAAATAATAGTTAAAATCTAGACCTAATCCCAAATACCAACCATTTTCATAAGTGACCTTTATAGATTCAGAATATTCATTAATTAAATGGTTTTGAGCCAGAATGAAGTCTTGGGTGTTGTTAAATATGCCTCCGATATTTAGGAAAACTGGAGTTGCTAATCTTTCCGAATTAGAGAAGTCATAACCCGCTCGTAAGCCAGCCATATTAATTTTTTGTTGTTCCCAATCACCACTACAACATGATTCTTCAATATATCTCGTTGACGCGCCTAGCAAGAAGTTGTTGGGTAAACCAAGGTAGAAGTCCAAGCCGTAACCTGATCCATCAAAAGTTCCAGTGTAGACGCCTGCTTTTAGATTGAAGTTGGCATCCATTTTTTTCGTTTCTCCTTCAGTCTTATTTTCAGTAATGACTTTAGAGATCATTTTTATTTCAGGATATTGGATGGCAATTGTATCGGAATCTTGTTGTCTCCATAGCAAAATTGAGTCACCAGGAAATTGTGCGACAACGACACCCTGAAAAGTCTCACCACTTTGGAGCGTAACCTTATCCAACTCCTGAGCGGACAAAGCCGATATTAACAACATCATAATAGCCGTAAGATTGAATTTCATAATATGCATAATTGAGGTTTTAGGTATAGACGAAATTCAACTACAAAACGTTAGAAAAATTAAGATTTCACTAATTCCATTGCTAATTCTTCAATGTTGACACCGTCAAAATTTCCCGATGTCATAATTAGAAAATTACTGTTAATCAGCTTGTTAATCTTAAGTTCTTGGATAAGCTGATTAGAATCGTTGAATACTTTAATATCTGTTCTTCCAAAAGCGTTTTGGACATCAGATTTGGAGATGGGAGCAAGGTTTTTTCTTTTTATGGTATCTGGATTAAAATAGACGTAGGCCTGGTCAGCCTCGTTCATACTTGAATCGTATTCTGATAAGAACTCTTTGGTTAAGCTACTAAAAGTGTGTAACTCCACACATGCGATTAATGAGTGGCCAGGGAATTGTGATTTGACGGCTTTTACTGAAGCTTTTAGTTTTGAGGGAGAATGGGCAAAGTCCTTGTAAACTCGCACATCATTTTTCTCCTGCAATAATTGTAATCTTTTATCGGCTCCGGTAAATGATGCAATGGCTTCGAAAAACTGAGAAGCTCCGATACCTATCGTTTCGCAAATAGCTTTGGCACCATACATATTTTGAAGGTTATGTGCACCAAAGATTGATAATTTGTATGATTTTCCATTGTCCAGAACCATTGATCCATTGCCACTTGGCGTTGATTCAGGTGTACGGTAAGATAATGTATTCACCTCTTTATATTTATCCACTAAACCTGATAAGACTTCATCTTCCTCAAAATAAATTAGTTTTCCATTTTTTGGCGTTAGAGCGATGAACTTCTCGAATTGCTCTTTGTAATTCTCAAACGTAGGGAAAACATTGATATGATCCCATGCAATTCCAGTGATTAGGCCAACATCATGCTGGTATAGATGAAATTTTGGTCTTCGATCAATTGGTGAAGATAAATACTCATCTCCCTCTATAATGATGATTGGAGCATCAGATAATTTCACCATGTTCTCAAAGCCATGTAATTGTGCTCCAACTAAATAGTCAAATTGCATTTGATAGAAGTTCAAGACATGAAGAATCATACTTGTTGTTGTGGTTTTGCCATGGCTGCCACCAATGACGATTCGCTTCTTATCTTTAGAATGCTCATAAATGAATTCCGGATAACTGTAAATAGGAATATTCAGGTCTTGAGCTTTTTTCAATTCAGGATTATCTGGTTTAGCATGCATTCCTAAGATAACTGCATCCAAATCTGTAGTGATTTCATCCGGATTCCACCCTTCATATTTAGGCAAAAGGTCTTTTGCTTTGAGACGTGATTTTGAAGGTTCAAATATTTGGTCATCAGAACCTTGTACATCGTGACCGTTATCTTTAAGGGCCAAAGCTATGTTGTGCATAGCACTTCCGCCAATTGCAATCAAATGTATTTTCATGAAAACATAATTTTTTCCAAAATCCTATAAGCCAAATTTATTTGACCCAAAGGCGTATTTTCCGTAACTTTGTATTAGCAAATCTAATTTCGACTCAAATGTACCGCTCTCTTTACACATTTTTATTCATACTCCTTTGCCATCTAAGCTTTGCTCAAGATAATAAATATTCGACTTTCACTACTTATTTTAGGTACGATGAAAGCTCACTGAATCCGAAGACCTACGGGAAATTGAATCGATATCTTTCTGGACTTGATAAACCTGAAGTTATAGCCATTTTCATCACTTGTTATAATGATACAACTTTGAGTGCCGATGCCAGTAAACTTATAGCAGATCAAAGAAGCAATACTTTGAAGGGTTATTTGACTGCAATAGGCGTCCCAGGAGACAGGATTAAGAATAAATACTCAACGGGTCGCGCAAAATACCCTAAGAATTTTACGGAGGAGATGGAGACACTATACAGGCCGGTCCAAATTTCTGTGAGTTATAAAGTAAAGAAGGATTTTCAAAAATTTGATTTTAGTAGCTACAAGTTACCAAAAACCAAAGCGAGTTATAAAGATGAATACTGCTCCAGAGATACTACTATTGTTTATGGTGAAGGTATGGAGGTTACCCTGTCATACTGTGATTATTTTAACAGAAAACTAAATTTAGAAGTCAATGAGTATTACAATGATCAGTTTTCTCTATTTCAAAATCAACTCCTAAAGTTTGTTGAACCAGGAATGAAACCCCTGAGTGTTCATTCTTTCAACTTTACTGATAGACTTCGAAAGCCTATTGAAGTTGCAATTCCTATTTCGAATTGTTTGAGCGTAGGAGATTACAATCTTAAATCTTTGGGCTATGATTATAACCCTTCTCAAATCGTACAAGATAAAAAATCAGGTTATTATAAATTCAAATTGACAAAGCCCGGAACATTCGTATTTCAGCAAAAAGATTACCAAGAAGAAGAGTATGATATTGAATTCATTGCTAAGAATGGAGTGACACTATATGAGGTGATCGTGGGGTATCAATGTCCTCGTTCCATGTATAGACAAAAAGTTGAAGATGACGGGAAAAAGTTAAAGGTTAAATTGCCTTATCCAAACGCTGAACCTCAGATTTTTGCACGCGGGGTGAATGTAGAAGGTGATACTCTTGTTATGAAATTTAAGCCTTTAAACCATTTAAAATCTAAGAAAAAACTTTCTCATGAAGAGGAGAGTCTGGCTGATAATTTAAACACCCGGAAATTCGAGTTGTATCGAAAATACTACATTAGCCGTCAAGATTTTGACCTAATGGCTGATGCAGTAAATCTACTGCAGTAAAGAGGTTCTATCTGAATTGATTTCCTATCTCTATTTAATATTCTAATTGCATACTTTTGATCTAAAATTAGATTAATGAAACTGTACAGTGTCAACACTGGATATTTTAAGTTGGACGGTGGTGCAATGTTTGGGGTAGTCCCAAAGTCATTGTGGCAAAGAACAAACCCTGCTGACGAAAATAACATGTGCTCATGGGCAATGCGATCTTTGCTTATAGAAGATGAAAATCGATTGATGTTAATCGATACAGGAATGGGTGATAAGCAATCAGAGAAATTTTTTGGATACTATTATTTACATGGGGATGATACTTTGGATAAGTCTTTAGCCTCTCACGGTTTTCATAGAGATGATATTACGGATGTATTTCTAACACATTTACATTTTGATCATTGTGGTGGTGCCATTCAATGGAATAAGGATAGAACAGGTTATGAGCCTGCTTTTAAGAATGCCCGATTTTGGAGTAATAAGGGTCATTGGAAATGGGCCACAGAACCAAATAGGCGTGAACGCGCCTCCTTTCTTAGTGAGAATATTTCACCAATAATGGAGTCGGGTCAATTGAAACATATAGATGTTCAAGGCGACAGAACTAAAAATGCATTTGCAAATATTGATGTATTATTTATGAATGGACATACTGACAAACAGATGCTTCCATTAATAAAGTACCAAAATAAGACGATAGTATTCATGGCAGACTTATTGCCATCAGTGGGTCATATACCGCTTCCATATGTAATGGGTTATGATACCAGACCCTTAATAACAATGGAGGAGAAGGGACAGTTCCTAAAGGAAGCAGTCGATAATGACTACATTCTCTTTCTTGAACATGACGCTCTCAATGAGTGCTGTACTTTAAAAGCTACTGAGAAAGGAGCTCGTCTTGACAATGTCGGGACATTACAAGATTTCATAGGTTAATTTTCATCTACCCATAATAGGAAGTCTTTGAAAACTTCAAACCAATGTGATTTTGTTATTCCTTCAGAATCTGTCGAATTAAAACTGTGGCTTAAGTTTGGGTAAAATTTGTAGGACAAATTCTTCTTATTTTGTCTTTTAAACTCAACAGGTATAAGATAAGCACTCTCCACGGGCACACTGCGATCTTGCATTCCCATGGCCATGAAGATTGGGCAGTCAATTTTCAGCAAATTCTCAATAGGTGGTTCACTGAAACTACTCCATCTTCGATGAGCATGCCCAGACCACTGTTTTTCAGTGGAGTTTGGATCACTTAGAATCGTATCAATTTGATCATAAAGTTGCTGTATGTTGTTCAATGTTGTGCTGTCATCAGATTGTGCCGCATTCCTTTGTTCAAACAGAAGGAAATCATAAAATTGACTGGCCCCGCCCCCAGACCAATATCCAACATGTGTAATGAGTTTGTTTATTGAACCTAATTTCGCGACCACATCTGAACCTTCTGAGTGGCCTAAGGCTATTACTTTGCTGTAAGATACTTTTTTCTGATTGATTAAATACTTCAAAATAACATCGTAGTCAGCAACTCTCTCATTGAGAGATGCATATTTGTGATAAAGCTCAGGTACTGTAAACTTAGCTCTGTCGATAATGAACGGGATACCTGTTTTACTCAAGACCAAAAAATCAAAGTTATCAGGAATTGACTTTGTATTTATGATAAATGGGATGTAGCAGCCTTCATGTTTACCCTTCTCATCAATGGAGTAATCCACTATAGGATTGGCTCCTGAACCCTGAATATACACCAGCAAAGATTTCGGTTTTGATGATGTGCGAGCCTCCATTAAATAGGCCTTAATATTTTTTTCAGCATTAATATTGATTGAAATCTCTTCAAAACCAAAGTCTTGATGATTGACATTTTCGTAGGCCTTACCTTCAGGAAAAAATTGAGAGTAGCCTTTAATAAGAATAAACAGACCGAGAAACGCTATTCGTATATTTAAATTCACCATGAATTAAGTTTTGCAAGGATAATTCAAAATAATTTCGAGATATCCTTTGTTCTTTAATTTTGGTCATTTGATTTAAGTCTTTCGTCAAGAGTGAAAACTCATTTGGGTGTCCAACCATTATGGAGCTGCTTTTGTCGACCAAACTGTCTTCAAAAGTATGCCAATCGTAAATTTTAGCGTTCTTATAAGTTGTTAAAGAAGCATAATATTTACGAACTTCTCTGGTGTCTTTATCAGTTTCTGCATTCTTTATGTTGCATTCTAAAACCTCGAATTGATTCCCTAAATAAAGTTGCGTGGCATGGACAATCTCACGGCCTTGAAAGGGTTCCATCAACAAAACGACCTTCCGATTGTCGCTTTCTTTTATTAGGCCTAGAACATCCCAATAAACTTTCGATCTGGCACTGTAATGATCTATATAGCTATAATTGTTTTTTAGACCAACAAGACATAACAGTAACAATAGCACATTTACAGACTTAGCCCTTTGATTGGTTAGATGCAGGAATATATAGAAACACAATGTGGCTGGCATTAAGTATCTG
>JALEGO010000350.1 GCA_022763165.1 Flavobacteriales bacterium | reverse complement strand
GTACATAATGGACATTATGTCAAAACTTCGAGATCTCGCCAACAATAACCCAAATGCGGATATTAAAGTGTGTTGGCATTATGATGAGCTTGATGAGGACATGCTTGAGGCTGGACAAGAATTTGAAAACATAACAGAGATTCCTTTTGATTACGAAGTGATTCCAGAGGAGTGACTTGACGTGAATATCAATGACTAAAATCCATATTCTTTACATTCTTTAGTAAATTCTCCTGGTCGCATCGGGGCATCTATACGTACATTGTCATAAACGTATTTCTCAAATAGGCCTTGGTTATCGTGAACTTCAACATACCTTGGTACAAATGTTCCATCCTCAACCATTAGCACTATGCGTTTACCATAGGAATTTGGAATTTTAATTATGGTTCCCTCACTAAGTTCCTCTTCAAAGTCATCAATATTATCATTATTTTCAAGGATCATATATTCATTGATGTAATACTTCATAGCAATATTGAAAAGTTGATGCTCACCCTCCTCAGTTATTTGATAGTCTAAAAACCGAAAATCATTGTTAATGAGTTCTATTTTATGGACCTTGGAGCCTTTCCAATCATTCAAGCCAAGATAGTTAATCGTCATATTCAGCTCTGGATTTTCTAGTGTATTTTTAATCAATGAGGATAAATACCGGAACCCAGAATTCACGATAGCATGATGAGACTCTTCGTGCATCATGTTACCATGTGGATTCAAACTAACATTAACCCATGGAAAACCATTCGGATTTATCAAAGCATTATTGTTGTTTTCGCCCTCTATGAATAATACCTCTAAACCTTTTTTCGGTGACTTTTGCTTCATATAAACAGCCATTGGTTCATACCTAACGAATGTAGTCGACCTTTGAGTCTTTAGCTTTCCTTCTATCCTTTCATTAATCTCAACATCAATCTTTAATCTTTGGGATTTTTGGGCATTTTCCATCATTTTATTCAGGATTTCCGATACTTCCTGAGTACTTCCAATGCTAGAAACTATCAGCAGCAATGAGATTAACAGAATTTTCATAACATAAAGATTATTAATTCATGACAATAATTACAATTTGCATGCCTAATTTTTGTGACAATCTTCTTGAGCGTTTTAGGTTGCAGCGAACATTCGAAGAATTCGGGTAAAAATTATGGAATTATTTGGAAACATTTACCAATTATATCACGTAACGCACAATTAAAAAAAACACGAATGTTTAATAGATTACCAAAATACAGAATACCCCTAAAATCATCAGGTGAACCAGCTGTAGATGTCAAATATTGGAATGACGCTTATCATGACTTTGAAAATGGCAACTACCAGGGTGCTGTAGTCAATGTTATTAATTATATAAACGCCAATCTCCTAAAAGGAAAAGAACAAAGCGACAAAATTGAAATCAGTCATTCTCAAGGTTCCGCAAAAATAAACTTGACAATAGACAATAGACACCTCAAAATACACGCTCCGTTTCTCAGAATTAACAATGAGACGAATAAAGTAGCATTAATGCGAAAAGTGAGCGAAATAAATTTCTACCCTCTGACTTTGGTTCAAATCATATCGAAAAATGATATTCTTTGGTTTCAGTTCAATTGCCCAGTAGATCTTTGCCAACCAAATAAGATTTATGATGCTATTAGGGAAATTTGTGTTTATGCTGACGATTATGATGATGAATTCATTGATAAATACAATGCGCAGTTTTATGAAGAGCCTGAAATAAAGTCTCTGAGTGCCAATGAAAAGAAAGAAGTCTGGGAACACTTTCAAGAGATTAAATCAGAATGTGAACAAGCGCTGGCTTATTTCGAACAAAAAAGATGGGCAGGGTCAGAATGGGATATGGTAACCTCTTCCATGTTAAATCTAGCCAACATCCCCTGCATGGAGGGTATTATGAGGTCAGATTTAGAAGAACATATCTATTTGATGTATAACGGTCAGGTAGACTTTAATGAAAGACTAAAAAAAGGTAAAAACTTCCTGAAAAATATGTTCAAAGAGACAACGGAAGAATCCCTTTTCAATAGTGTCTATCATGCGGAGAAGTTTATTTCACTGCGATTGAGATCATCCGTTCAAATCATCCAAAAAGAGCTCAAAGCTCAGCAAGCGCGAATCTGGGAATACGTTGAAAAGGACAATCACTTTATATCTGCATATCTGTTACAAGGAACATTTTTGAAACTCTTATATGACTTCAATGTTGAACAAGATCAAAAAGAAGTAATTCAACAGGCCCTTTTAGATTCGGGCGGTCAAGATGTTGGAACTGCTTCCAAAATATTATCAGATCTTTTTCTTGAGATAGTCAACGGAGATCCAGATCAAAACCAATCCAAGTCTAGTTTCGAAGCCGTTGAAGAAACAACTTCATCAAACGTAGAAAACCTGAGAGAGGATGATGCACAAACAAATACGGAAGATCAACCAAAAAACAAGGTTGAAAAACAAAAAGAAGAAAAGAAGAAAGTGAAGAAAGCATCTTCAAATGAATCCGAAGAGACATCGCTTCCGTCATCTAAGAAAAAGAAAAAAGCGGATAAGACCAAGGTCAAGAAATCTGCTGGTGATGAAGGTCAAGAAGTATCTGCCAATTCTTCTAAGAAAAAGAAGAAAAAAGGCAAAAAGAAACCTCAAACAGTTGGTTCAATTGATAAAGAGATAATCGAAAAGAGCAAAGAACTTATTGCAAAACAATTTAAAGAAGATGGCATTCCAAAAGGAGAAATCATTGAAATCGATGGAAGAAAATTTCGCTATATAGCGATTATGATTGAAGAACTGTAAAACAAAACAAAAATGGAAAATAATATATTTAAAGTTATTACTGCGTCAGGTACAGGTACTTCATTCTATCTGGCAGATTACGATCTCTTTATTACTAACTATCATGTTATCGAAGGTAATAGAGAAGTAGCATTGCAAAATATGAGTCGCGATAAGCATTTGGGGCGAGTAATATATGCAAACCCAAATAAAGACTTGGCTTTCATTAAGTCTGATATGCCAACCGATAAACGAACCCATATTTCCTTGCAAAGAGATTTAAGAGTTAGGAGCACCCAGAAGATCTATATTCACGGGTTTCCATTTGGGCTGCCATATACTGTAACAGAAGGTATTATTTCATCTACGGATCAACCTTTAGGAGGTCGAAATTATGTACAAACTGATGCTGCGGTAAACCCTGGAAATAGCGGTGGCCCTATGTTATCGG
>JALEGO010000349.1 GCA_022763165.1 Flavobacteriales bacterium | reverse complement strand
TTTTGTTGATCAATTTGATGCTTTTAAAGTCACAGCCACAGATAGTTCTGGGAAATCTAGATTTTTTGCCTTAGAAAGCGTCAAACCCTACCGAGAAGATGAAGCTGGAAGCTGGTATTATAGATGGTGGGTCAAAGAAGACTTTTATAAATCAAACGAAGAAGCAGAAAGTATTTTTAAGTCAACTTACGATGGCTTGAGCAGTTATGATGATATGGAGAACAAAGGCTATAATGCCAGAATCCTACTCCATAAAGATCGTATTTATTCAGTTACTGGAGGATGCAAAGAGGGAAGGTTTATAGAAGAATGGTTTCAAATCCTTGTTGACAAAATGAAAATCACCCTTGAAACAGGCAATACCATTGAATCAAACTGTGGAGGACAAATTAAATTGAAGTGAAAGAAATATCCAAAATACAATATGTAAGCCCTAGCTATGAAAGGTCTGAAGAACTTGCGGAATTGGATTCATTGGTCAATGCAGGATTGGATTGGATACAATTAAGAATAAAACATAAATCCATCGATTTTATAAGAGACATCGGATATATAATAAAATCCAAATTTGAAGATTCTGATATCACTTTGATTATGAATGACCATGCAGAATTAGCGAAAGAATTGGATTTTGATGGTGTCCATTTGGGAAAAAGTGACATGCCAGTTTTAGAGGCTCGAAATATTTTAGGCCCTAAGAAAATAATAGGCGGCACAGCCAATACCTTTAAAGACATATCGCTCTTGATAGAAGCTGATGTTGATTATATTGGTCTTGGGCCATATAGATTTACGACAACGAAAGAAAATCTATCAGAAATTCTAGGAATTAAAGGTTACGAAAAAACCATGCAAAACCTCAAACAGAGATACAATAAATGGCCACCGATAATTGCTATTGGAGGTATTGAATTGAAAGATATCCCCCTGTTAAAACAGACCGAAATTCATGGGATTGCCGTTTCAAACCTTTTAGCGAATGCTATAGACAAACCATCTCAATTTATGAATATATCGGATGAACTAAACGTTAAAACCACCTGTTAATGGATTATTTAAAAATATCAGATAAGTCCTTCGGCTCTAGGTTATTTACCGGCACTGGTAAATTTGGATCATATCAACTTATGAAAGATGCCATTGAAGCTTCGGAATCCGAAATGGCAACAATGGCACTAAAACGAGTAGATGTTCGAAACCAAGAAGATGATTTACTCAATCATTTGGATCTTGAAAAAGTCTGCCTTTTACCAAATACATCTGGAGTTAGATCAGCAAAAGAAGCAGTATTCTGTGCTGAACTGGCAAGGGAAGCACTGGAGACAAACTGGTTAAAACTGGAAATTCATCCTGACCCAAAGTATTTGATGCCCGACCCAATAGAAACGCTAAAAGCTAGTGAGGAACTGGTCAAAAAAGGCTTTATTGTACTTCCATACATTCATGCCGATCCTGTTTTATGTAAAAGGTTAGAAGAAGTAGGCACAGCAGCAGTAATGCCTTTAGGTTCTCCCATAGGAAGTAATCAGGGGCTTAAATCCAAAACATTTCTTGAGATTATTATTGAACAAAGCTCAATACCAGTAATTGTTGATGCCGGAATCGGTGCTCCCTCACATGCTGCAGAAGCAATGGAAATGGGGGCAGATGCCGTCTTGGTGAATACAGCTATAGCTGTTTCTTCTGATCCGGTTCAAATGGGCATTGCCTTTAAAATGGCAGTACAAGCTGGTCGAATGGCATATTTAAGTAAAATGGGAGAAGAATTAAAACAGGCTGAAGCCAGTAGTCCTTTAACAAGTTTCTTGAGTGAATAAGATGTCCTTTATCAATACATTTCAATCTTACAATTGGCCTGATCAAAAAAGAACGATCCTTGAAAAGACCCATCAAGATGTGGAATTCGCACTTTCCAAACACAAATTAAGTCTTGAGGACTTCAAGGCTCTTGTATCTCCGGCCGCTGAACCATACTTGGAACAATTGGCTTTCAGAA
This sequence comes from Flavobacteriales bacterium, assembly GCA_022763165.1. Classification (GTDB taxonomy): domain Bacteria; phylum Bacteroidota; class Bacteroidia; order Flavobacteriales_G; family JALEGO01; genus JALEGO01. The sequence goes on along the minus strand of JALEGO010000349.1, from coordinate 4,183 downwards.
GCCAACGCCTAACGCAAGAAAGATTCGGAAAAACAATTCAGATGTACATTCCAATGTACCTATCAAATGAGTGCAACAATATTTGTACATATTGCGGCTTCAGCTTAGACGTCAAGATGGATCGCAAAACACTGAACCAAAAAGAAATTCTGGATGAAATTAAAATTTTAAAGGCCTATGGATATGATCATGTGCTTCTGGTTACTGGTGAGTCTAATCAAAAGGTAGGCATCGATTATTTTCTAGATGTTCTACCTCTATTTAAAGATCATTTCTCCAACATATCCATGGAAGTCCAACCTTTAGATCAAAAGGAATATGAGCGATTGAGAGAAGCTGGAGTACACTCAATATTGGTTTATCAAGAGACTTACAATCAATCAAAATATAAAGAGTTCCATCCTAAAGGAAGAAAATCAAACTTTGAGTATCGACTTGAAACACCTGATAGATTGGGAAGATCTGGAATGCACAAAATAGGTCTTGGAGCTTTATTTGGTCTTTCAGACTGGAGGACAGACGCTTTTTTTACTGCACTTCATTTAAGTTACTTAGAGAAAAAATATTGGAGAACAAAGTATTCTGTATCCTTCCCAAGATTGCGCCCCTGCGCGGGAATGAATGCTGTGGGCGAGATGATGACAGACCGGCAATTAGTGCAGCTGATTTGTGCTTTTCGGCTTTTCAATCAAGAGCTAGAACTTTCGATGTCTACGAGAGAATCAGAAAATTTCCGTAATAATATTATCAACCTTGGTATTACCTCCATCAGCGCAGATTCTAAAACAGATCCGGGCGGCTACTCAAGTCCATCTAAAAATCTAGAACAATTTGAGATTGATGATAAAAGATCCACGAAGCACTTTGTTGAAATTATTAAGGGAGCGGGATATGAACCTGTCTGGAAAGATTGGGATAGTATATTGAGTTAAAATTGACCTCGTAAAACTACCAGAAAATCTGGGCTTAATTGACTATAACTATTAATAAATCAAAAACTTAATCTTTGCCAATCAATAAATTATACTTTTGCAGGCTAAAACAATAAACCTGTATAAAATGTTACTTTTTCGTACTACAACAATTTTGTTCATCATGGCACTTCTGATGAACTTCAACTCAACAATGGCTTCGCACTTGGCAGGTGGAGACTTTAGTTGGGAATGTCTAGGAAATGACAGCTTCAAAATTCAATTAAACCTGTTTAGAGATTGCAGTGGTATTTCAGCACCAACTACCGCAAGCGTCTCTTTTAACAGTTCTTGTGGGGCATTCACCTCCGTGTTGGTCCTTGACAGTTCTGGTGGAAATGACATCTCCCAAATTTGTCCCAATGATCAAAACAACTCAACCTGTCAAGGAGGGAATTTGCCAGGAATGGAACTCTACACCTATGAATCAATAGTCTATCTTCCTCCCTGCAGCACAGGTGTCTGGGACATGAGCTATGATGTATGCTGCCGGAATGGGAGTATCGTAAATATCAGCAATCCAAGTAATGAAAATCTTACGATTTCCGCACAGCTTTACCCAGGAGGGTGCAACAATTCTCCTAAGTTTGGTGAACAAACTGTGCTATCTTCCTGCGTCAATCAAACTGCTTCTTATAACTTCGGTGTAACGGAATCTGATGGAGATTCTTTAAAGTATTCTTTGGCATGTGCTGAGAATAATGCAGGATGCTTAACTTATATACTTCCTTACACACCTTCTAGCCCAATAGACGGGATTACGATCGACCCGAACACTGGACAAATCGATTTCACTCCTACACAAATTGGCGCATATGTTTTGGTTATGCAAGTGACTGAATTGGATGATGTGACGGGAGATACACTCAGCATAGTAAAGAGAGACATCCAATTTCTTGTGACCCAATGTACTGGTTCTATGCCTGACTTAAATGCAGGAACTTTGGATAGTATCGTTGGTGGTACAGTAAATGGAAATTCCATTGACCTTTGTGGTGGACAAAACTTGTCGTTTTGCATGACTTACAGCGATTCAAATATTTCGGATACTTTGTCGCTCATTACAAACCTTAACACGGTACTTCCTGGTGCTACTTGGACAACTTCAGGAACAAACCCAATCCAACTCTGTGTCAATTGGACGCCAGCTGGAATTTCTGTGGGGCAAAACAACAACTTTGTTGTTAATGTAAGTGATGGAGCATGTCCTATTCCAAATATTCAAACGTTCTCATATGACATTAATGTGAATGGAACTTCTGCTGGACCAGATAAAATTATCTGCGGTTCTCAGTCAGCAACATTGCAGGCATCAGGAGGCTCTTCTTTTGTGTGGACTGTAATTAGTGGAGACCCAATTAATGTTGGCGCAAATTTTTCATGTGACACCTGTGCAACTGCAATTGCAACTCCAAATGTCACTACTACTTATCTTGTAACAAGCAACTTAACAGGTGGCTGTAATACAGATACAATAACTGTAAACGTTGTTCCATCCTTTAGTTTATCAACCGTACAGAGCGACACGAGTGCGTGTAGATTTGATTCAGTTGGCTTTACTACCACTCCAACCCCGGGCGGGAACTACAGCTTCAACTGGCATCCTGCATGGATATTCTCCAATGACACTGCAGCCAGCACGATAGCAGGATTTGCCACACCCGGACCGCAAACGATTTGGGTGGATGTAACCAGCGCAGATGGATGTAATGTCAAAGACACACTTCATGTTACTGTTTCAAGTAACCCTGTACCCGATCTCGCGATAAGTGGTGATTTGGGTATTTGCGTTGGAGATACAACTCAATTGCATGTAAATAACAGCGATTGTATTTTTACAGTAGACATGTATGATAGCTTTGGAGACGGCTGGAATGGCGCTCGTTTGGATATATTTATCAATGGCGTTCTTGGCAAGTCCTTCACTTTCAATACAGGAAGTTTTGCGAGTGATACCATCCTCATATTAGCAGGAGATAGTATTTCTATCTTCCATAGTTCCGGTAGTTATCCGAGTGAAGAATCTTACTACATAACAGATCAGAATGGCGACACGATTTGGTGGGATACTTCAAACCCGCAGAACGGCTTAGTTTGGAGTGGTGTTTGTGGATCTGGTTGCCAAAATACCAACCCAGATGTAGTCTATGGCTGGTTCCCTAATACTAATATCAACGCCACAGATACACTTTGTCCATGGGTATGGCCAGCGACAACCACAACATACTCTGTTTGGGCTCATGACACAGTAGGCGGATGTTCTGATACTGCTTCTGTTACTATAATGGTTGGAAACCACTTCAATCTTGATATCTCACAGACAGATACAACAATTTGTGGATTGGATTCATTAGAATTCACAGCGATCATAGATACGAATGCCACACCAGCGACTTACTTGTGGAGTCCTTCAAACATCTTCTTTAGCGACACCAACCAAACTGTTGTAGGCGGTTTCGGACTTGGAGACACAACCGTAGTCATTGTTGAAGCTACTAGCGCTCAGGGATGTACAGAATGGGATTCAGTGAATATTTACACTTCTTCCAATCCAATCCCAGTGATCCTTATTCAAGGAGATAACACCATTTGTGATGGGGAAAGCAGTGATTTATGCGCTATTAATCAGTCTCAAGTAAACGCTACATCAGATAGCTTTGACGGTGGTATTAACAGTGGAATTTGGGCAAATGTCACTGGAACCTCTGGGCTTGGATGCAGCTCCTTTTCAGGAGATGCTCTTTGGTTCGATAACTCTGGAACCAGAGAGGCTCAAAGTATCGATTTCAATTGTACCTCTGGAGGAACTATTGATTTCTACTTAATGATCAGCGATGGCAGTGTTGGAACAAGCTGTGAGAATGCTGATGCTGGCGAGGACGTTGTTTTAGAGTATTCAATTGATGGTGGTACCTCATGGGTTATCATCAATACTTACTCGGAAAACTCAACACCAAACTTTACATTAATGAGTGAGCCTATTCCTGTAGCAGCTCAGACTTTTAGTACAAGATTCCGGTGGAGACAACTTTCGAACTCTGGAGCGGGTTTTGATAATTGGGCAATAGATGAAGTTGGTTTTATTTTTGCTGGATCAGGTTCGGGATCCTATTTCTCATGGTCTCCGGTTTACAACTTAAGTTACACAAATGCGGATTCAAGCTGTATAATTGTCACACCAACAGTTGACACAACATATCAAGTGGTTGTGG
>JALEGO010000348.1 GCA_022763165.1 Flavobacteriales bacterium | reverse complement strand
TGGATATAACAGATAAATCCACTGGGGATTTATACGGAACTTATCTCCCCAATTTTTATACCATGCGCTACATCATGATACTACCTCCTGGAAAATATGATTATTATTTGGAGGTTCCAGGTTATGAGGTTATTAGTGAGGAGATTGAGATTTTTGACAAAAGTTCATTTCGAAATGAAATTCGAAAAGATGTTGTATTGATTAAAAAATAATCACTTCCAGTATTCTTGATATGCTGTTTTGTTTGTTAGAAGCGTTTATCTAAGTTTCGCAATGCTTATTTCTTTGTTCATTTTACTCTCCTCAATTCAGTATTCGATAACTGTGACTTGTGTCAATTTTTCAGCTTTAAAGCATAAAAAAAGCCGTTCAAAAGAACGGCTTAATTCAATGTTATTTTCTTGATTAATCTTTTGAAATCATCTTAGTAGCGCTAAGCTTTTCCGATTCATTCGTAAGGTGCATCAAATATTGTCCACGAGCAAGATTGCTGATGTCAATTTCCACAACCTGATTTCCGTTTAAGGGCACTTGCTTGACATAAACAGTCTTTCCTGAAAGGTCTGAAATACGAACATCCAATTGAGACAAGTCATGCTTTCCTAGTGCTACGTTGACCCTGCCAGAAGTTGGATTGGGATATATTTGAACTTGAGACAGAAAATTTTGGTCAATGCCTACCGGTCCAGACGTAAACATGATGTCATCAAGTGTAAGTACACTTCCTGGATTATCTCCAGCGAATATTGTAATAAGAACAGTGTCGGGAGTACTGAAAAGGTTTGCGGCAAAACTAAAGTCCATGTATGAGCCGCTTTGATTGGTGAAAGCAATTGCATTCCCGCCTATGACACTTCCATTATTTTTAAATTGGACCGACAGGTAGGCAGTATCTGCACCACTAGGTTGGTAGATAAACTGACCGCGAACGGAATCAGCAACACCTGAAAATGGTTGTCCACCTACTATTTGGAAATTGCTGAACATGCCATTCGTCAATAATCCTATAGCGGTGTCATCAAAATTTGTTACGGTACTTAGTTCCAAGGCGTAATTTCCTGAATAACTATTATTCGATTTAGTTACGACAGGTAGCCCTAAATCTTGGTAAAAATCGAGAGTACTCCAAAAGTCTGGGTTTTCAGCAGTTTGATGGGTCCAATTCTCAAAACCTGGATTAAAAAGGTCTCCACTAACAGGTTGTCCAGATTTGTATAATTTCAAATCATCAATCTGGATCCAGCTGCCAGCCTGATAACCTTTTTCATTAATGGCATCGGTACTTGCCAAAGCAAAAAGTACTGTGTCAGGAACAATGTTTTGTGGGTTGACAGGTAATGCAAATTCAGTCCATGTATTAACCGTACCACCTGCAAATATGTGAAAGGCCGTACTAGTATCGGTTGGGTTTTGAAAATTCAATAATAAAATGGCTGAATCTCCTGCCTGCATGTCACATTTGAACCAACCTCTTATCGTATCGGCATTTTCAGTAAATCCTTGTCCACCTTCTAAATCATCACCTACATCATCATTGGCAAAAAATCCAAAACTCGAATCCCCATTTAATACAACATTCTCGAGTTTAATTGAAAAATTGCCAGTATGGGCATCAACTGATTTTGATACGAGTTGGTTACCAGCTCCACGACCTGCGCTGGATATCCACTCATCAGGGACCTCCGCAAGTGTGTCTAATGTCCAGTTTTCAAAGCCTCCATTCTGCTGTGCTGAGACTGAGGCGCTGATAAAAATAAATAATAGAGGTAATATTTTTTTCATAAGTTCTTATTTATCAAATTCAAATATAATGAGCTTTAAGAATAATAGGCTGAAGATCTAAACTTTGTTTTGAACAACTGAATACTCACTTTTTTCAAAAGCATAATTTTGTCTAAAAATTCATGATGAGATTCTTGATTCTCGCGGTGCCATTCTTTTTGAGCTTAGGTCTATTTAGCCAGGACATAACTCAAACAATTAGGGGAAAGGTCATTGATAAAGATGCAAAGTTTACCTTAATAGGGGTGAACGTGATTGTTATAACTGACACAACTACTTTATTGGGGGCGTCAACAGATATAAATGGAAATTATAGAATCGAAAATGTTCCAGTCGGGAGACATAAAATTAAATTTAGCTACTTAGGTTACCGCGATGTGACAATTCCAGTTGTGCTGACATCGGCCAAGGAACTCATTCTAAATATGGAGCTTGAGGAATCGATGGTTCAAATGGAGGCTGTAGAGATTAAAGCGTCAAAAAAGGGCGAAGTAATTAATGAAATGGCCACTGTAAGTGTCCGTCAGTTTTCAGTTGAGGAAACGGATAAATATGCAGGATCAAGAAGTGATCCCGCAAGAATGGCTTCAAATTTTGCCGGAGTTCAAGGAGCAGATGACTCCAGAAATGACATTATTGTTCGAGGAAATTCGCCTTTGGGCATTCTTTGGAGGGTGGAAGGAATTGATATTCCCAACCCAAACCATTTTGCTATTTCAGGATCTTCTGGAGGTCCTGTGAGCATATTGAATAATAAGACCATGGCATCTTCTGACTTTTTTACTGGTGCTTTCCCTGCTGAATACGGAAACAGTATTTCAGGTGTGTTCGATCTAAAATTGAGAAATGGTAACAATCAAAAACACGAATTCACTGGTCAATTGGGTTTTTTGGGCACTGAAGTAATGGCAGAGGGACCCATTAACAAGACTACTGGTTCTTCTTATCTGGGCGTTTATAGGTATTCAACAGTGAGTTTGTTCAGTGCTTTAGGAATTGATATTGGAACGGATGCCACACCGATTTATCAAGACTTGAATTTTAAACTTAATTTTCCCAATCAAAAGGGTGGTTTTTCTCTTTTTGGAATTGCTGGAAAAAGCAATATCGATATCTTAATTTCAGAACAAGAGAAACCTGAGATTGATTTATATGGGGAAAACGATAGGGATCAACGCTTTGGTTCAGGAATGGCTGTGTTAGGAGCTACATTTACACGTTCTCTGAATGAAAAGACATACATGAAGGCCACATTTGCAGGATCTATTGAATCTCAAGCTGCCACACATGATTTTATTATTCGGAATTTGACAGCCGATGGTTTATGGAATGTTGATTCGCTATACACGGTGATGGACTATAGATTTACCACAACCAAATATTCGCTCTCAACTTTTTTGAATCGTAAAACATCCAAAAGGGGCTTGCTTAAATTTGGCTTTAATACGGATCTTTTCGTCTATAACCTCAAAGACAGTATTGTAGCTGATTTTGAAGACAGTTCCGACACTTGGATTAGTAGATGGGATCATGAGGGCGAAGCGGCTTTAATACAACCTTATGTGCAGTATAGGCATAAGTTTTCTGATGAATTGGTATTCAATATTGGCATTCATTCATCTCTTTTTACATTAAACCAAAGATTATCACCAATTGAGCCTCGCATGGGAATGAGATGGAATTTTAAGCCAGGTCAATCTTTAAGTCTTGGGTTCGGTCTTCACAGTCAACTTCAGCCAATGTACACATACTTTTACCATCTAAGAAGACCAGATGGCAGTGAGCGTCAGCACAATTTGGATATGGATTTTACGAAAAGCTTTCATTATGTGATAGCCTATGATTATTCGATTGCTAAAAACTTGAGGATGAAAGCTGAGGCATACTATCAAGACTTGTTTAACATTCCTGTTGAAACCAATGCCTCTTCTTTTTCTTTGGTCAATCAGGGATCAGGTTTTGCTCGGTTTTTCCCTGATACTTTAGTTAATAATGGAACAGGAACTAATTATGGGATGGAATTTACCTTAGAGAAATTTTTTAGTGCTTCCTATTACTTTATGATAACAGGTTCATTATATGAGTCTAAGTATAAGGGAAGCGATGGTATTGAAAGGAATACTGATTATAATGGTAACTATGCAGTCAATGGTTTGGTTGGCAAAGAGTTTCAAATAGGAGAGAAGTCCTCCTTGGGTTTAGGGGCAAAGGTGACTTGGGCCGGAGGAAGACGCTTTGGAGTTGTTGATACAGTTGCTTCTAATCAGGCCAAAGAAGTAATATTTGCTGATTCCCTTTACAATGATTTTCAATTTAGGGACTACTTCAGGGCCGACTTTAAAATAAACTACAAGATCAACCAGCCAAACGTAACTCACGAAATTGCTATAGATCTCGTTAATGTTTTTAATATCCAAAATATTTTGAGTATTACATATGCACCTGTCCCGGGAGATCCCAGTGCAACGCCTTTCAGGGAAAACTATCAGTTGGGTTTTTTACCAATCTTCTATTACAAGATTGATTTTTAGCATAGTTTAATAGTTATAGCCTCCAACATTTTCTTCTTCTTCAACTCCCAAGCCAAGGACCATTCTGTTTACGAAGTTGAAATAACTGATGATCATGGTAGCATCCAATATTGCACGATCATTCGCACCAGCTTTTCTTAATAAATCTATTTGATGAGAATGTTGATCTGAGCTGGGGTTTATAGTAAGCTCTTTGGCATAAACGCACCATAATTCATCTATTGGCTCCAATTCAGCTGTCTCAAATTTGGTTTTGAGTTTTTCTATTTTGGATTCGTCTTTCCAATAGTGATTGAGCGCTTCGGCATGATGTTTTTGACAGTAATTACAATTGTTTGATTGAGACACAACAACAGCAATCATTTCCCTTTGATACCTTTTTAATGGTGATTTTTTAAACATTAAAGTCATATAAAGATCCATATGATCTAAGATTGACTCTGGATTTAAGCTTTGAATGGTATGAACATTTGCAATTTTCCCTCGAGAATTTATTATTTGCTCATAAATTTCTTTGAGAGAACCTTCAGCTTTATCCAATCCAATCACTTCTATATATGCCATAATGTTTGTTAAAATAGGCAAGATAAGAGCATCTTTTGATAATGCAAAATTTGATTGGACATGTTACCGACAAGTCTGAAGTATTCTAATTGCTACATATTGAAAGTAGACTAAAATCTTGCACAAGGCACTACAAAACGCCTGGATAATTGTCGTTTTCTTGAGGCAAACTCATAAACTAGACTGATTTCATGGGCACCTCCAACGCCACCTCTGAGTCTTGAGATTGTAGCATCATAAGAATATCCAACTTGTAGGCCTTCCGATTGTAAACCAAGCATCATAACAAAGGCATCTTGATTTATTCCTGCAGGATTTGCCTTATCAGGATTCCTTTTTAGAGGGATGCCTCTGTACCATAAACCAAGTAACAAAACCCTGTAATGATAATAGGCTCCTAAATCTAACTGATTCCATTTTACTTGTGACTTATAGTTAATCACAGGTGTGACTTTGGTGACAGTTTTGTTTTTAACATCCTTTTTTAAATCGAAAGTGTAACCTCCATGAACTGAAAACTTAGGTTGGAGCTGAACTACCTGGCCGATTAGGGAAGGATTAGGTCTGTTAAAATGATCTATAGACACACCAAGATAACCTTCTGTATTGTATACAACAAAACCGGTTCCGAACGTCCAGTAAGAGGACTGTTGTAAAGGGATAGCAGGTACAATACTTAAATCTTGTTGGATGATTTGGCTTCCAAAAACCAGTCTACTTTGATCTAGATTTCTCCATGCTCGGGTCCCCTTCAATCCCATTTTAAGATTAATATCTCTAGAAACATAAAGGTGATAGGAATAAGCCAAAGTTACACCTGTATATGTCAGGGCACCAACTCCAGCTCTGTCTCTCACAACAGATGCTCCAACACCACTCTGAATCTTTGGAATGTTATAATCAAAAGTGAAGGAGTAGGTGTTAAAAGGTCCTCCTAACTTGGGCCACTGCGTTCTATAGTTTGCAGACACACGTCCCATTAGTGTGTTTCCAGCTAAGGCTGCATTCAAGAAAACTGGTGATGCGTAGAATTGCGAAAATTGCGGATCTTGAGCACTCAGTTTGAAAGAAACCGTCACCAATAGAATAGTAGATATTATTTGAGAAAAATATTTCATTATCTAATCAGAGTCACATCTCCAGTTAGCGTTCTATTATTACCATTAATAAATCTCACTTCAATTTTATAAGCATAAACATCTTGTTGCAGCAATTCTCCTTTGTAATAACCATCCCATCCAATCGTTATGTCTTCAGTTATGAAAACCATTTCTCCCCATCTGTTAAATATCATCATTTTGAAATCATCAACAAATTCTACGACAGGGAAAAATATAGTATTGTCTAAGGAGTTTATATTGTATTTTCCACCTGTAGGTCCACCTTGGTTTGGAATGAAAGCATTTGGTACATCAATTAAAAAACTAGGATCTACGATAACAATTTGATAGCAAGTATCTGTGCAACCTAAATTGGTAGCTCCAATAACCGAGATAACATATGTTCCTGTGTCTTCAAATGTATGAGTAGGTGCTTGAATGGAATCTGTGCCTCCATCTCCGAAATTCCAGGTGTAAGAAACTAGATCACTTGGAGCAGAGTTGAAGTCAACTTCTGCTTCAACTATACTAGTTTGATTTGTTGATGCTACACAGGTTATTTCGGGTTTCGCAAAAACATCAATAATCGCAGCCGTATCAACTTCCACGGTACAGCTATCGGCCGAAGTTATGGTTACGGAAACAATGTAATTTCCTGCCAGAGTGAAAGTTTCCTCAAAAAAGTCGCCTTCAATGGTTTCACCGTTATAACCCCAAACATATTGAGCTCCAGAATTACTGGAAGAATCAGTAAACAATACTGACAAGTCAGCGCAACCAGAGACATTAAATGGAAATAGCGTTGAGTCAGGATAATCATAAACTTCTATTAGGATAGAATCTATCAATTGATTATTACATTCATCTGTGATAGTAAGTATGTAGTAAGTATCAACAAGAGGAGTGACCACATGCGGTCCAGGGCCTCCATGTCCAGAGCTCCAAACATAGGTGTATGGAGGAAAAGCTCCATTATAGTTGGTAGATATCTCTGTACTTAAACCTTGACATACATTTCCAGTTGAAAACAAATCAACGCTATCTGGATCAAAGACTCTTACAAAAACAGTAACTGAGTCAGGAGGACTAGCACAGCCCGTTATATCGTAAGCCGTAACCGTGTAGGTTGTTGTTGATACAGGACTTACGAAATGTGTTTGTCCACTGTCAAGATTCATATTCCATATGTATGTGAAGTTTCCGTTTCCTCCAAGAGCGTTAGCAGAAATATCATGACTATCCAAAGGACAAATAGTATCTGAGAAAAATGCTTGTACGGATAAAGCAGGGGGTTCGTTGATAACATAAGAGGTATCAATGGTACACCCATTTGAATCAGTGACGGTGACTGAGTAAGTTCCTGCACCAAGTCCTGTCGCAGTGCTTGTGGTTTGAAAATTTGCTAAGCTATCCCATAAGTAGGTATAACCAGGAGTTCCTCCACTAACTGAAACCGTTGATTGAGCATCCGTGCTGTCAAAACAAGTAGCATCAATACCCAAAATAGATGCAGTAGTCAAAGGAGTAGGTTGACTTATCACAACACTAGCTGAGTTGGTACAACCATTCGTGTCAGTAACAGTTACCAAGTATGTTCCAGCGGGGATCGGACCATTTTGAAGATTGGTTGTACTATCATTCCAAAGGTATGTGTAACCGGGAACTGAACCACTTGCCAGTGCGCTCACATAAGCATTCGAATCACCATGACAAGAAACATTTTGCCCGTTGTAATTCGAATCAATTGATGTTTGCACCAGTAGATTCGAAGGTTCATTAAGTATGATTGTAGTATCAATACTACAGTTATTTGAATCAGATACAGTTACAGTATATGAGCCAGCACTTAGGGTGTTGGCTTGAGCTGTAACTTGATTGTTATTGTCGCTCCACAGATAAGAATAGTCTCCTACACCTCCGGCCCCATTAGCGATAGCACTTCCATCGGATAGTCCATTACAAGAAATGTTGAAACCATTATAATTGGAAATGGGAAGAGCATTTATTGTCAAAGGCAGAGGCTCAGAAATGCTTAAATCGAAAGAATCTGAGCATAAGGAATCATCAGTCAAAGTAACACTATATGTGCCCGCTGATAGTCCAGTAGCAAAAGAATCCGTTTGAACTGGAATTGTGCTCCATTGATAAGTGAAACCTCCATTTCCTCCTTCACCAGAAACACTTATAACACCATTTGAATCTCCATTACATAATAAATCATCATTAATGACAGTAGCGATCCAAATAGAATCATCTGGTTCATCTATAACAACAGATTCAACAGCTGAACAGTTTATGTTATCAGTTACTGTAACACTGTAGGTACCTGCGGTTAAACCTGTGGCAGTAGCGTTTGTTTGTCCACCTGCATTACTGTCCCATACATAGGTATAGGCTGGTACACCTCCAAGACCTAGAGCTGTTGCGGAACCAGTATTTCCTCCATAACACCTAACATGCGTTGTGTCTGTAATGGTTAGGGTTGGTTGGTTGTTGTTTAAATCTATGATGGTATCAACAATACAACCATTATTATCTGAAATCGTAACTTGATAAAAGCCAACAGGTAAACCTGAGACCGTATCATTGTTTTGTCCACTGGCTAAACCGGACCAATTATAACTAAAAGGACTATCACCACCCGTATGACTAACCATTATGGAACCATTGGATTGATTACAACCTGGTATTATCGAGTCGATGTTTGTTATTGTCATATCGATAATTCTGATTTGGGTAGTGTCAGTATCCGCTAAACAAGTTCCGTTCCCTGTAGTTGTCAGTATAAGATCAAATACTCCTGCGGTGATTTCTCCATTAGTAGGTGAATACGTTGTGACAAGGCTATCGTCACTAGGGGAGAAAGAACCGGAACCCAACCAAAGACCACCAGATGCACCAGTTACAGCACCTGATAGATTTACTGGGAGATCGTAAATACAAACATTCTGATCAGGTCCAGCAAGAGCTTCAATAGGAACAGAGATCTGATCGATCACCACTGTATCGATTATAGGAGAACAGGCATTTCCATCGCTTATCGTGACAATATATGTGCCTGGAGTTGCATTGATAGATTGTGTTGTTTCTCCTGAATTCCACTGAAAAGTATATGGTGGAGTTCCTCCATAAACTGTTACAGTAATGTTTTTTGCAGTGTCTCCAAAGCATACAGTTTGATCTGCTGGTGGAATAAGAATTGGGCCAGGGATAAATGTGAGCAAAAATGAATCCCGATCTGCTGGGCAAATGCCGTTACCAGTTGTCTCGAGTACTATATAATGTGCTCCAGAAGTATCACCAACCCCAAGATTATAAGTCGTAGAAAGTGCGTTTGGATTATCGAAAAAGCCTGAGGCTGTGGTTGACCATGTTCCCCCTGTTGCTATATTTACGGCTCCTGAAAGATCAAAAGTAGGACTGTTTCCACAAACACTTGTATCATTAAAAACTGTGGCCTGAGGAGCAGGGTTAATAGTTACGTTACGAATAATAGAGTCTGTACATCCTGTAGTGCTGACTTTTAACTTAACACTATAGTTCCCGCTTGTATTGTATTGTGATGAAGGGTTTTGATTCGTTGAAGTACCCGTATTTCCAAAGTCCCAATCCCAGCCTAATAGAGATACGTTATTCGAGAAAGTCGTTTGATCGGTAAAGTTTATGGTTTGGCCCTCACATTTTGGAGCATCACTCAAAAAGTCAACGTTCAACCAGTCAATAGTCAATGTGTCAAAAGTAGTATCAGCACAAGGGGTTTGGTAATTTGCTATCAGTGTAACGATATAAGTACCGGTATCAGGATAGGAAAATGATGTTTGCTGGTCTCTGCTTGTGTCCGCTAGAGATGTTGTTACCCCAAAATCCCAATAATAGGATGAAGCTGTGATGTCACTGTCAAAAAACACAATGCTATCATTACAGCTGAATGAATCAGTTTTTAGAATAATTCCAGCTTGAGCTATTGGAGGGCAATTTACAACGTTAAATTGAAAATCTCTGATGGTTGTATTGACTAGCTTACAACCTCTCCATTCCTCCACTTGAACACCAACCACAAATTGTCCCTGTTGCGGAGGGTTTATGGTAAGCATACCCGTAATAGGGTCAATTGTTGTAGCTCCAGGTCCAAGAGGATTGTTTTGATCATATCCTGTTTGCCAAGATACCGGAGTAAAAGAAGCTGAATCATAATAGAATAGTGGACCATTGTCATCATAAGGGGTATAGAGCGAGTAAACTAGAGAGTCACCATCTGGATCAATTGCTGAATGATCAAAATTCAATACTTCATTAGCGCACACAAAAATAGGGGGGAAGTTTACAAAAGAAGCACTGGAATTTGCCAAATTTACAGTGGAAGTAGGAGGTTCCGCTATAATTACATCATCAATTCTGTAATATTCATTATTGGCAGAATTCCACATTCTAACTCTTATCTGTACTGTGGTGCCAGTCAATACCTGGGTGCTTGCCACTATGCCATTTGCGAAATTTCCAGTGAAGAAGCCATTATTTTGAAATTGGACCCATCCTGTTCCATCTAAGTTATACAGGACTTCTATCGTGTCCTGTCCAGTTTCTAGATTGCAGCTGTTAAACAAGGATGCATAGAGTTGTACACCAGTTGGGTAAGCACTAATATTTACGTTTTGAGAATTCCATGTGACCTCTCCATCTGTGTCAACAGCTTCAAATGCTTGATTTCTTACTTCCGCATAATCTGTTAGTGGCGCAATCGCACGGGACCATTGTGTCGCTCCAAAGTCTATGAATGCACCATTATTCAGTGCAAAATCTTCGTGCCAAATAGCGCGATCTTCCGGAGCGGGGCATGAATTTGGTTGATTCGGTGGAATATAAGTATAAAAGCTTTCCCCTGTTCCCAGAGGGTTTATAATGTTTTGGACAGATGCATTTCTACAGCAAATCGAATAAAACAGATGATACCCTTGATCTCCATGAAGATTATATACAGTATCTCTATATATGGCTTCTTCAACACAAATACCAGGATCTATTACACAAGTATCAATAATAGGGTCTAAAGTATCTGTAGGTGGTTTTGGAATCGAAATGTCTCGATCTGGATTAAATGAGTTACCCTTTGCGTTCCGAACTTGAATGATCACGTTATTGGGAAACTGTGCATTGCCAGCTCCACAGTCCCTGTAAAGCTTTAATACAATTGCATAAGTTGAATCATTAATCCTGTCATAGGTTAAGGATCCTCCAACAATATGGGTAGCCTTCAATGAAAATTGAAAGATTGACAGCAGCAGTATAATACCTAATTTTCTCACAGTTTAATGGTCTATTGAAAATCAATAAACGACATTGGCGCAGGGAATTTAGAGATTTATACGAAAGCATTGAGGTGGGGTTACCGATTATTATGAACAATAACCTTTTAATGAAAACGAAAAAAAAGCCCTTCTATTTTGAAGAGCTCTTGAAATAAGATAAAAATTATGTCTAGATTCTGCTCACCCAATTGTGAATATCCTCAGCTTTCCCGCGTCTAATGTCGCCTAATGAAGAAAGCAATTTATTGGAAAGTGAATCAGAATTTATTTCAGGAAGATTGTAATCAATTCCTTCATTATTGATAAGACTTATTTTAGCAATAGTCGCTGCCGTTCCAGTTCCAAATGCCTCTTTTAAAGTTCCTATTTGAATGGCTTCAATAACTTCATTCACTGAAATAGCTCTTTCTTCCACTTCATAGCCAAAATCTTTGGCTAGGGTCAAAACACTGCTTCGAGTTACACCATCCAACGTAGTTTCAGAAACTGCTGGTGTAATTAATTTATTTCCAATAACGAACATCACGTTCATTGTTCCGGACTCTTCAATATACTTATGTTCTTTGGCGTCCGTCCATATCAATTGATCGTATCCTTCTTCTTGAGCAAGTTTGGCTGGGTAAAGCGCACCAGCATAATTACCAGCTGCCTTAGCATAACCAGTACCACCACTTGCAGCTCTAGAATATTTTGTTTCTACCTTTACTTTGACAGGTTTACCATAATACTGTCCTACTGGACTCGTAATGATCATAAACTTATATTTTTCAGATGGCTTAACACCCAAATATTCATCAGTAGCGATCATAAATGGTCTGATATATAAAGAATGTCCATCCTCGCTAGGAATCCATTCTTTATCCAAGTTTAATAACTCACGCAAGCCTTCGTAGAAAATATCAGTTGGAATCTCTGGCATACACATTCTTTTTGCAGAAGTATTGAATCTCTCAATATTCTTGAATGGTCTAAAGAGTAATACTTCTCCATTCTCAGATTTGTAGGCTTTCATTCCTTCAAAGATTGCCTGACCATAGTGGAATACCAAACAAGATGGTTCCAATTGGAGATCTCCATAAGGTCTTACCTCCAAATTCGACCAGACGCCATTTTCATAGTCAGCCGTAAACATATGGTCTGAAAAGAGTCTTCCGAAAATAACTTCACCCTCTCGTAACTGGTTAATTCTAGAGTTTGTCACTCTATTTATATTAATGTTTATCGTTTCATTCATAACTTCAGATATCATAGCCAAAAAATTTAGTCAAAAACTCCCTCTTACGACCAATATACAAAATAAGAACCAACAATGAAAGGTGGTTTTTAAATTATTATTTTGTATGAAACGGGATTTAGATAATAATCAGCTTCTTTGAATTGATCCAGCCTTCGGTACCATTTGGAAGGCTAATCTCATACCAATCATCTAAACTTTCCGTGATTTTGAC
>JALEGO010000347.1 GCA_022763165.1 Flavobacteriales bacterium | reverse complement strand
TTAGAAAGTGCCGGCAAGAGTTACTGATCAATGGCTCAGAACCTTCTCTAAAACAAATGGAAGAGCACTTAAAATCACGATCTTCTCAAGCACACCGCGTGAGAAGAACTTATTACTCAAAATAAATTAAGGGGTATCAGGAGCGTTAACTTCTTCTCCTAGTACGCTATTCTCAATACCAAAGGAATGATTAAAATCCCCCACATTTTTAAGAAAAAGAGTGACAAGAAAAGTTGTGTTAGGCCTTACATCCCGATCTTTATAATTTTGGCGCACTACTGAAAAGCCCAGTCCAAAACAGTCATCTCGATAAACAGCCCCCACACCACGCGCCAGAGGTCCTCCCCCCTTGACTTTTGCCACTAAGTTTTCTCTTAATTGCCCCACTAAGGTCCAATACTTCGTTATTTGCGAAGAAAGCGTTAATCCAATTTGGTTGACCTCTATACCATTAGCCGTTGATATCTTATCAACAAACACGTAATTAACTGCAAGTTTTGCAATTGCTGGCCCTATTGTACCTACCGCATCGGATACCCGCGTTTTGAAAGACTTCTCATCCAAGCGAAATCGATAATTGAGATTCAACCAAGGAAAAGGAGTTGCTGTAAGACGCCCAACATAATCAGACGGACGTCGTCCAAATCCCTGAGTTAAATCCAAACGTTTTGGAGAGGATAAGGAGTAACTTTGACCAAAAAATGCACTTACATCTCCATATTGCTTACCTGTGGAAAGGATTTCACCTCCATAAACAGCTCGACTTCCGGTGTCAATACGATCATATCCAGGAAAACGATCCATACTAAAAAGATTAGTGTCATTGAATTCAAAGTCGGCACTGTCTTCATTAGGAACCCGTTCAAGGCCAATAGGCTTATCTGGAGCCGTGATAACTTCAGCCACAGGTTGTACAACATAACTTTGATCACATAATAAATTGGCAAAAGGCCACCGCCAGTTAAGAGCGGCTTGAGGAAAAAAACGCCCTCCTCCTCTTCTTTGACGAGGCGCGAGAGGATCTTCCTTTTCATTGCTAAAGCCATTTAAACGCCTCCCTCCTCTTCTTTGAAGAGAAGTGAGAGGATCCTTCTTTTCATTATTAAAACCATATAAGTCTCCGCGGAGCAATCCAAAAACAGAGAACACTTGACCAACAGAATTGACCCAAGGCCGCTTCCAGCTAACTTCCCCAATTCCTCGCCGCATATTAAGTCCCTCTTGTCTATAAAGATTTAATAGATTCCCATTAAAGTTAAATCTTCCTCCCAAAGGATCAACAGCTGAATATGCATTATACTCTATAATAGGCAGAGGAGCTGCTATGGTTTTTTGAACATCTGAATTTTGAAGCCCTTGAAAATGATAAATCTGTGCGGTTGCATAATCACGTTGACTCACAAACCCTTCTAAAATTCCCGATGATGTCAGTGCCGGCTTATTTGAAAAGCCTGAAACACTAAATTTCTTAAAATAAGTCTTATCACTAACGTATCCTCCTTCAGCTCTCACACGCCAATCTTCTGTTAGGTTAAACTCCCCATCACCAAAAACGTGCCCACGCCATTCAGGAAGCTTAAAATGGTCTCTCTTTTCAGCAATTATATCCTTATGCGTTTTTTTGTACTTGATAAGACTTCCTTCGGCTTTAAAGCTCCCAAAACCAAAAGCTTGACGATATTGACCAAAAACAAGGGGATTTTGATTCGAATAAAAGATGGGATCAATAGTCATATCAATATCTTCAGAGAGGGCAATAAAATAAGGAACTTCAACACCAGCACCAAAAGTAGTGTTGTATATAGGCATTGGGATCAAAAATCCACTGCGCCTCTCTAAGGGTTGAGTTGAATAGGGCACATATAAAATTGGTGTATCTAATAAACGAAATTGGGCATCCGTAAAATGAATATTTTTCCCTTCATTATCTTTAACAGCACGTCGCGCATTGATTTGCCATGTTGGAAGCTTATCTCCACAAAGCTGACAGGGTGTATAAACGGCATTATCTAATTCTTCTCGATCTTCAAACTTACGCGCTTCAACGGCAACTAATTTGGAATCATCCTCTAAAAGGGTTCGAAGGTGAAGGATAATACCAGTTTTCAAATCGCCCGTAAGTTCTAAGTATTCAACAAAGTCTATATCCCCACTTGGTCGACGTAACCTCACATTTCCTGATGCCGTAACAATATCTAGATTTTCATTATAAGTCACATAATCTGCTTCTAAAATGTTCCCCTCATATTGAAACTCGACATTACCTTTCAGAATCATAATCCCCAGATCACGATCATAAGTTTGCGCATCTGCATAATACAGAACGGGTTGATCACCCCCTTCCAAAAACCCTGTTTGGCCATAAAGAGAGGAGGACAATAAACTACTTAAAAGCAAACAAAATGCTATTTTTCTTATACTCATTTTAACCATCTTCTTGGCTAAACACAATTACGGCCCCCACCATAGCCGTAATTAGAGGGGGAAGCCAAGCGGCAATAAGGGGAGGAAGCCCTCCAGATGCACCAATGGCAAAAGTCATGTCTTTGAAAAAGTACAAAAAAAGACCAGAAAGCAATCCAAAAAAAATGAAGAGTGCTGATTTTCCTTGCCTAACGGGACGACAAGAAAATGCTGCGGCAAGCAAAACCATAAACCCTAACCAAAAAGCATTTGCGAACATAGACTGCCAAGACATTTGATACTTAAGACTTTGCAGCCCAGCCGCTTCTAAAAGAGCAATGTAGGCCGGCAATTTCCAAAACGAAGAAACTACACGACTTGTTTGCATTTGCTCAATTTTCTTTCGATTTAATGAAGTGGAAATAGATTTTTCTACAAAAGGTTTTGCTACTTGCCCAACACTCAAATCCCAGCCATCATTAAGATT
>JALEGO010000346.1 GCA_022763165.1 Flavobacteriales bacterium | reverse complement strand
GGTTACATTTTCTCATGATGTGGTATTAACTATAAATACTAATAAACATCACATGAAAATTTTAAAAACAACTGTCCTAGCGCTCATAATTGGATCCGCTGGACTTCAGGCGCAAGATCACAATGTTAAACTTGGTTTAGGGGGTTTGGCCTTTAAAAAAATCAACTTAAGTTATGAGAGGGGAATTTCAAAAAGCACTACAGCTCAGCTTCATTTTGGCTACCTTTTACCAAGAGAAATACCCTCTGTAGTCGTAGAGTCTGAGGATCTTCAAGGTGTCAATCTCGAAAATCGATTGAATGGCATATCCATAGCCGGAGAGTATCGCTTTTATACTGGAAAAGAGGCGATGAAGGGCTTCTATATTGGTCCTTATATTAAGTACACTAACTATACCATGAAGTTTGGAGCAACCTATACAGATACGGACTTTACGGGCATGACCTTTGATGTCCCTGCTCAAGCCTCTCTAGGTTTTAATACTGTTGCTTTTGGCGCACAATTAGGAGTTCAGTGGATGATCAATGATCGCATTTCTATTGATTGGCATTTTCTAGGGTTCGGAGGTGCCAGAAATAGCCTCAACGGAGATGTAATTTCTTTAGTTCCCGAAACGGACATGAGGGATTTTCAAGAAGATGTAGAATCAGATCTTTCAGATATTCCGGTTATTGGAAACAATGTAAAGGTTGACGCTACCTCAAACCAATTGACGGTTAAAGCTCCATTTTGGGGCGCTGATCTTCGATCTGGAATCTCAATCGGAATTGCATTTTAATACGCTCACTAACAATTATATCATGAAAGTAAAACAAATTTTTGGGTGCATTATAATGATAATCATAATGGTAGCCTGCAAGAAAGAAACCCCTGCAGATAATACTGTAAGCGCTCCAGTTCTCGATGATGAAAACCCAAGTCTAACCCTAAGCAGTCCTGCAGATAATTTGGTTCTTGAATTAGGTCAAAATCTAAATATTGAAGGTCTCGCTGTGGATAATCATCAGCTTGGTTTATTTACATATGTCTTGGAAACGATTGATACTCCTTCTCACCATTTTAACCTGAACGGAGCAATCCCTCTTTCTGGAAATCACGAGGATTTCATAGAAACTCTATCGATCCCAGATAGTGCAGCTGTAGGAAATTACAGATTTGAAGCGTACGCAGAGGACTCCTCCGGAAACGTGTCAGACCAGATCACCTATTCATTCGAAATGTTGGATAAGATTCCTTCTGTAATTATATCGACTGTTGATTCTGTTGATTTTGGAACGCACTTTGAAATCAAAGCTTATACAAATACTTATGGCGTTGTTAATCGCTTCCAAGTTTTTGATAAAAATAGTGGTATTCTAATTACAGAAATTAAAGACAACTGTGGATTTAAAATTATTCAGTTTGACATACATTTTGATAATAACAAAGCGCGATCCAATATCGTTGATTTAAATCCAAAAAATGAACAAGTTAATAACGGAGTGATCACATTTGATTACGCTCCAACATACCCCTCTGACGCCAAAACTTTTGTCATCACGCTTATAGAGTTCGACTCAGAGGCGGTATATGATCCTTGGACAGGATCTGTTGGTTTAAATCAATCATCTTGGATATATATTAAATAACACGAAAATCTATTGAAATGAATAAACTCATATTTTTAGCTCTGATATTACTTGGGACAAGTTGTAAGAAAGTATATCAATGTGAATGCACA
The DNA here is from genome assembly GCA_022763165.1 of Flavobacteriales bacterium. GTDB lineage: Bacteria > Bacteroidota > Bacteroidia > Flavobacteriales_G > JALEGO01 > JALEGO01. The sequence goes on along the minus strand of JALEGO010000346.1, from coordinate 26,092 downwards.
TGGAATTCTGGAGGGAATGCAGGACAAGTACAAACCCTGCAAACCGCAGAAAAAGTATCAAAATCAGATGCTGAAGACTGGTGCAATGAAAATCAGGAAGGTATAAGCTATGCGGATGGCACTTGCACACTTAAGTGATTCGTAAGAACAAATTTTCTAACCCCCGCCATTTGTGTGATGAATGGTGGGGGTACTTAAAAAGCAAGCATAAAAAAACCCGCTCTAGGCGGGTTTTTCGCTTATCTAGGAATGTTCGATATCAGTTCAAATTAGGAATTCTCAAAAGTTGACCTGGATAAATTTTATCTGGATGATCCAACATAGGTTTATTTGCTTCAAAGATCTCATTGTATTTCATTGGATCTCCATAAACCTCTTTAGAAATTTTTGAAAGAGTATCTCCACTTTGTACTTCATGGAATACAGGTTCTAAAACTACAGGCTCAGGATTCGTAACGGTAATATTGTCTTCAACAGACCCTACGCCATCAACATTGCCCAAAGCAAGAATCAATTTTTCTCTATCTGCACTTGTAGCTGTTTGGCCCTTTACAATCACTTGTTGTGCAAGTTCAACATCCAGTCCTTGAACTGGAATACCCAAAGCCTGAACTGCCTTTTTCAATGCAGTTATTTTATAATCTTCTACTTCTTTTTCTGCTTCTTTTTTGCCACCGAAAAGCTTCTCGCCAGCGCCTTTAATAAATGAAAATAGTCCCATATTGATCAAATTTAATTTCTGCAAACTTAGAATTATTGTTCATTCCAAATGACATCTACGACCTATTTAACTGAAATTTAACCCATTGATGTGTACAATGTTTTGTATAGATTTGCAAAAAATAGACCTATGAGAGCTGCACCGGGCACCGATACTCCGCAAAAATATATAGACCAACTTCCTGAAGAACGTAAGGCTCCAGTTCAAAAACTAAGAAGCGTTATTTTGGATAACCTTCCACCCGGATTCAAAGAAGAAATAAACTATGGCATGCTGGGTTATGTGGTGCCCCATTCGGTTTACCCCAAGGGCTACCACTGTGACCCAAAACTACCCTTGCCCTTTATCAACTTAGCATCTCAAAAAAATTATATAGCCGTATATCATAGTGGATTATATGCTGATGAAAAAACCATGAAATGGTTTACAAATGAATATCCAAAGCATTGCTCGCGAAAATTGGATATGGGTAAAAGTTGTATTCGCTTTAAAAAAATCGAAGAAATCCCATATGATTTAATAGGCGAACTAGCCACAAAATGGACACCAGAAGAATGGATACAACTTTACGAATCCAAATTAAAAAGCAGATAGATGACAATCAACAAGTTTCCTTTTGCAATTGCTCTGTTTTTGCTAATAATCCTTTCTTGTAACTCTAATAAAAAGCCCTCTGCAAAAATGGCTGATGAGTATTGTGAAAACTATATGCTGCGCATGTCCATGTGCGAAAATGTTTACAAATCATTTATTGCACTCATTCCAGAAAAGCATGATATAGCAAGTAATATTGGCATTAATGCTGCATACGATGTAATGGTCAAAACCTTTGATGAGGAATTCCAAAAATGTGAGAATATGGAAGTATGGGATGTCTCAGAACAATACATAGAAAGCGGTAAACGCATCAAATCATCAACTATAGAGATTTTAACGGTTTATCGGGAGGAAGGCCAAGGGAATATCCTAAAAGCTAAGCAACTCATTAATCAAGGTCATACAAACTCTTCAGTTCAAGTGGATTCCCTTTTATCAATTTTTGAAAACAGACTCAACAATGCCTACAAAGCTTTCGGAGAAGAGCAGGAGCGCTTTGCAAATGAGTTTGGGATTACCCTTTATTGAATAGATTTTCCTTTAATCCTCAAAAAGAACCACACGAAACAAAGGAAACACTTTTACATCAAAAATGTTTCGTGTCTTAAAATTGTTTCTTACTTTCGCCTGATTGAAAAGTTTGAGCAAATACTAAATGACACTTATGAGCTTTTTATGCGATATGGCATAAGGAGTATGAATATGGATGACATTTCTCGTTCATTGAAGATTTCCAAAAAGACGCTTTATCAACATGTTTCAGACAAAAAGGATTTAGTAGAAAAAGTTTTTACTAAAGCTCTGGCCAAAGATGAAAAGATGTGTGAGGATATCTTTCAAAACAATGATAACCCGATCGATGAATTGATAGAAATCACCAAACAGATGAGCTTAATGCTCACTCAAATGCACCCTTCCATCCACTACGATTTATCAAAATATTATCCAGAAGCATGGGAAAAGTTTCATAATTACAAGAAAGAGTTTATTTACAACTGTACAGTACACAATCTGGAAATTGGTATAAAAAAGAAGCTTTACAGAAAAAACTTGAATGTCCCAATTTTGGCTAAACTCTATATTGCTAAAATTGATATCACATTTGATCCCTCCATATTTCCTGTAGGTCAATTCAATTTTGCGGAGGTTTTTATGGAGTTTATGCGTTACCATTTTCACGGTATCGTAAGTGAAACAGGCAGAGAATATCTCATACAACGCATGAAAAAAGAAAATCTTAATCTATACTAGGTTTATGAACAAATTTGTGATTTTAGCAACAGTCCTTTTCTCCTCAGGTCTCAGCATCGCTCAAGAACAATTTACTTTAGAGCAAGCTCAGAAATATGCTTTGGAGCATAACATTCAAATGAAACTCACAGCAAAGGATGTTGCAGCAGCGAGAGAAGACGTGAAGCAAGTTCTGGGTGTCGCTTACCCACAAATTAGTGCGGAGGCCAACTTTCAGAACTTTATAGATATCCCAGTGCAACTTGCTCCAGCCGATGCTTTTGCATTTCCAGATTGGATGAATCAAACGTTGGCTGCTTCAGCACAACAACTAGGAATTGCCATTCCTCCTCCCTCGGCTACCGATGAATTCAGTGAATTCCAGTTTGGCACCAAGTTCAATGCCAATGGAGGAATTACTGTTAATCAAGTTTTATTTGATGGTGCTGTTTATACAGGGGTCAAGGCCGCAAAAAGTTATGCTGAATTGATGGATCTAACTGTGGTCAAAACCGAAAAGGAAATCAAAGATGCAGTTGCCACCAGCTACTACGCTGCTCTTGTTGCGAACGAGAACAACTCCCTTCTTGATAACAACCTATCGAATCTCGAACAAATCGTTAAAGAATCAAAAGCATACAACAAAGAAGGATTCCTAGATGATCTACAAATCGAACAATTAGAATTTAATCTTGAGAACCTAAAATCTCAAAAAGAATCCGCAGCAAAACAAAGAGACCTTGCTTACGCACTCCTAAAATTTCAAATGGGTTATGATATAAATAAAGAAATTATTCTAAACGATCAATTAGATAAAATGCTAGAGGTCAAGACCAACATTGAAAAAAGCACTGGCTTACAAAATCACATTAACTATCAGCTCTTAGATAAGCAAGAATATCTATTAGGGCTCAATCTAAAAGTGGAGAAGACCAATAACTATCCGAAATTATATGGGTTCTTAAATCATCAACAAAATGCATTTCAAAATGACTTGGGGAAACTTGGTGATCAATGGTTCCCCACTACACTATGGGGATTAAAGGCTCAGTTGCCCATTTTTAGTGGATTTAGACAGAGAGCAAATATTGCCAAAAACAAAATTGAAATTGAAAAAGTTCAACTACAAAAAGAGTTGACACTCCAAGGTCTGGCCCTAGAGGAAAAACAGGCAAGAACAGAGCAAACAGTTGCCCTTGATCAGTTAAATCAACAGAAAAAATCATTGGCCTTGGCACAAAAAATTAAAGACAAAACTGATATTAAATTTAAAGAGGGCTTGAGTTCGAGTACTGAACTTACTCAAGCCCAAAATCAATATTTAGCAGCACAAGGAGCATACTTAAATGCAGTGTTCCAGTTGCTTAACGCAAAAATTAAATTAAACAGCATTCTTAATTAATGATCATGAATAGGTTAAGTTTATTCCTAATCGGTGGTGTTCTACTCGCAGCTTGTCAAGCTCCACAACAGCCAGCAGACCTCCAGGCACTTATTGCAAAAAAAGATTCCCTGAAACAGGTTTACACTAATATTGGAAAGCAAATCAGCGAATTAGAGGATTTGATCATCTCCAAAGATGAATCTATCGAAAAAAGAAGGGTTCTCGTTACGACTGCCACCTTGGCTTTGGATACTTTTTACCACTATCTGGATGTTCACGGTAATGTAGAATCAGATCAAGTTGCAAACGTTACCACAGAAGTTCCGGGAGAAGTTAAGGCTGTACTCGTGAAGACGGGTGACCGTGTTTCTAAAGGTCAGGTCTTGGTAAAGTTGAATTCCGATGTCATGCAATCATCAATTGCTGAAGTCAAAAACGCGTTGGATTTGGCAGAAACTGTTTTTCAAAAACAAAAAAGGCTGTGGGATCAAAAAATTGGTTCTGAAATCGAATATTTACAGGCCAAAAACAACAAAGAAAGCTTAGAACTAAAATTAAAGAATCTTCAAACACAAACAGGAAAGTCAACAATAAACGCTCCCTTCAGTGGCATTATAGATGAAGTATTTGTGAAATCAGGAGAAATGGCTAGCCCGGGGTTTCCTATCCTCAGATTAGTTAACCTCAACAGCATGTATCTGAAAGCAGATGTTTCAGAAGACTTCATCAAAACAATTCAAAAAGGGACCCCCGTATTAGCAGAATTCCCATCACTAGATCTTGTGAAAAAAGTCAAAATTGATCGTGTCGGAAATTATATAAATGCCAATAATAGGACATTCAACATAGAAGTAGACCTCCCAAATAAAAATGGTGCACTAAAGCCGAATCTATTGGCCTCTTTAAGGATTCAGGACTATCAAAATTCAGAAGCAATCATTATTCCATCAAATTTGGTTCAACAAGATTCTCAACAAAGAGACTTTATTTATACCACAAAAAAAGAAGGAAACGAATTGTTAGCACAAAAAACACTTGTTCAAGTTGGCACAAGCTACAAAGGAACAACTGAGATCTTAAGTGGCTTGTCTGAAGGGCAAGAGATTATAGTCGAAGGTGCACGAAATGTGACTGAAGGAGAAACAATCAAAGTCAAAGGCTAAGACTAAGAAACTCAGTACTTAATTCAAGAGAAATGTCGAAGGACCAAAAAGAAAAAAAATACAAAGAGTTCGGTTTATCCACCTTATCTGTGAACAATAGGACCTCAGTATTTGTATTGACCGGGATCATCATTTTATTCGGACTCGTTTCATATATCACCATGCCAAAGGCTGCGTTTCCTGACATCGTGATGCCACAAATCTATGTCGGAACCCCATATCCAGGAAACTCCCCAATTGATATTGAAAAGCTCATTACTAGACCGATCGAAAAAGAGATTAATGCCATCAGCGAAGTAGAAAAATTGACCTCAAATTCAATACAGGGCTATTCTGTGATTATAGCAGAATTTGAATCTACAATGACACCATCAGAGGCTCTTCAAAAGGTTAAAGATGCCGTTGATAAAGCCAAAGCCGAGCCCTCATTCCCTGATGATTTACCAGCAGAACCGAACATTTTCGAAATGAATTTTTCAGAGTTCCCTATTCTGAACATCAACCTTTCTGGGAACTTTTCAGTAGATCAATTGAATGACTACGCAGAATATCTTCAAGATAAAATTGAGGACCTTGATGAAATCTCAGAAGTGAATATTCGTGGTGTACAGGAAAAAGAAGTTGAAGTGAGCCTTGACCTCTATAAAATGGAAAGCATGATGATTTCCTTTCAGGATGTTGAAAATGCACTTGCATATGAAAACATGACGATCTCTGGGGGAGATATACTTACTGACGGGTTCAGGAGAACCGTACGTGTAGTTGGTGACTATGAGAATATCGATGAGATGAAAAACACCATCGTCAAACAAGAAAAATTCAATATCGTCTACTTACGTGATATCGCAGATGTCTCCTTTGATTTTCAAGAAGCCACCAGCTATGCCAGAGAGTTTCTCAAGCCTGTTGTTATGTTAGATGTTGTGAAGGGAGCTGGTAAAAACTTGTTAGATGCGTCAGATAAGATCAACGACATTTTAGATCATGCAAAAACCACCGAATTCCCTCAAAATCTAGAGGTTTCAGTCACAAACGATCAATCCAGTCAAACCAGGGATCAAGTGAACAATTTGGAAAACAGTATTATCTCCGGGGTTATTCTTGTTGTTTTAGTTTTACTCTTCTTCTTAGGCCTTCGAAATGCCCTATTCGTGGGAATAGCCATTCCATTATCTATGTTCATGTCATTCATGATTCTAAGTTTCATGGGAGTAACTATCAATATGATGGTACTTTTCGCTCTGATATTAGCACTTGGGATGCTGGTGGATAATGGTATTGTGGTGGTCGAAAACATCTATCGTCTGATGGATGAAGGTATGAAGCCCATCGAAGCTGCCAAGAAAGGGGTTGGGGAAGTTGCCTGGCCAATTATAGCCTCAACGGCTACTACTTTGGCTGCATTTTTACCTTTAGCCTTATGGCCTGGAATGATGGGAGAGTTCATGGGATTTCTTCCCATTACTTTAATGATAGTTTTGGGCTCCTCTTTGTTTGTAGGATTGGTCATAAACCCGGTTTTTACATCTGTCTGGATGAAGGTTGGTGTAGATCATATAAGTACCAAAAAAGTGCTGAGAAATGCCTTTATTCTAATTGGAATATCAATTCCGTTCTATGTGCTTAAAGTTTTTGGATTTGCCAATTTACTCGCAGCATTTGGTATATTCATTCTAATTAACCACTTTATCTTCACCCCTTTTGCCAATAGATTTCAGAGTTCTTTCATGCCCTGGGTGGAAGAAATATATAAAAAATCATTAAAGTTTGCCCTCACAGGAAGTAGGCCTAGGTTCTATTTACTTGGGACCTTTGGTTTATTGATCTGTTCATTTATCCTGGTTGGAGCATTTACTCCTAAAGTGGAATTCTTCCCAATCAACATGCCAAAGTATGTCAATGTTTTTATCGAAAAGCCTATTGGAACTGACATTGAAGAAGTTGACGTTATCACAAGGCAAGTAGAAGAAAAACTAAAGACTATCGTAAAAAAATATGAGGTCAATGGTGACAATTTTCTGATAGAAAGTATTATCGCTCAAGTAGGTGAAGGCACAAGTGATCCCGCTAGAGGGCCGGCTTTAGGTGCTACTCCTCACAAAGGGCGTGTTCAAGTCTCTTTTGTTGACTTTAAATATAGATTTCATCCAACTGAAGATACGGTCGTGAATACGCTTCAAGTGATGAAAGAGATCAGAGAAGGTCTTAAAAATCAATTTCCTGGTGTTCAAATAACAGTTGCCAAAGATGAAGCAGGACCTCCAACCGGCCTTCCTATTAACATTGAAGTTATTGGGGATGACTATATGAAAATTATGGCAGAAGCTTTGAAAATCAAAACCTTCATAAACAGCAAGAATATTGGCGGAATCGAAGAATTACAATTGGACATTGACATGAGCAAGCCAGAGCTTCTTGTTGATATTGATCGTGAAAAAGCCAGAAGACTGAACCTAAGCACGGCCCAAATCGCTTCTTCTATTAGAACCGCACTTTTCGGTAAAGAAGTTTCTCAATATAAAGATGGAGAGGATGATTATCCGATTAACCTTAGGTTGAAAAACAGATACAGGTATGACCTAGATGCATTGATGAATATGAAGATCACATTTCGGGATCAAATGACTGGTCAATTCAGACAAGTTCCAATTTCAGCAGTAGCAACCCCCAAGAAAGGTTCGACTTTCAGTGCCGTTAATAGGAAAAACATGAATCGACTAATTGTAGTCGGCTCCAATGTTAAAGATGGGTATAATGCTAATGAGGTTGTTGATAATATCAAAAAGATCATGGAAGACTACCCTGTTCCTGGAGATGTTCAGGTGAAGTTTACCGGTCAAATGGAAGAGCAAGCCAAAGAAATGTCATTCCTAGGGCAAGCTCTTATGATTGCAGTCTTTTTGATTTTCTTGATAATAGTATCTCAGTTTAATTCAGCGGGAACGCCATTTATAATAGTTGGTTCTGTTGTTTTCAGTTTGATTGGAGTTCTTCTTGGTTTGGTCATTTTTCAAATGGACTTTATTATTATCATGACAATGATTGGAATCATCTCTTTAGCAGGTGTTGTGGTCAACAACGCTATCGTTTTGATTGATTACACCAATTTGATTATGAAGAATAAGAAAAAAGAACTCAATATTGACGAAGAGGATCCCCTACCCCTTGCGGAAATTATAGATTCAATTGTTGAAGGCGGTAAAACACGTTTGAGACCCGTTTTACTGACAGCAATCACAACTGTCTTGGGTCTATTACCTTTAGCAACTGGAATGAATATTAATTTCTTTACCCTATTCTCAGAGTTTGATGCCCAAATCTATTTTGGAGGGGATAACGTAGTTTTCTGGGGGCCAATGTCATGGACAGTCATTTTCGGTTTAACCTTTGCCACATTTCTGACTTTAGTTATCGTACCGGTGATGTACCTCATTAAGTTCAAAATGAAATACAGGAAAAGATTTAAGAAAGCCGTAATTCCAATAGACAAAGAATTCTCTGCTTAAAATATTTAAAATCCATACATCTACTTCTGAAGGCATCCTATGGGTGCCTTTGGATTTTATAAAACATTGTCGTTCAGATTGAGCCTATTTCCAATTTGCACTATCTTGCAAAAAATCACAATGGTTATTATATGAGTATAGTACAGGCGAAACAGGCACTTCAAGATATGGATATCTTTTTCAGCGATGACGACCTTTTAGGACGTCTTTCAGTAATTGGATATGAAAAGAAATTCCGATGGGCTTGGATGGCAACTCAATTGAACACTTTCATCATTGCTTCTGATTACAAAGACGGACAGGTAAATACCTCTGCAATTGAAACGCATCTGACAGCCGCTTTCGATTACGCAAGCCAGAATTATAGTGGATGGCCTAGAGGCTTGCAATCAGGTTTAGGGGTCATCTCGATTCTGTATTCATCCAACTTAACTCAGGATGCCATTGACTATTGTGAGGGCCTAAAATCTGGCAAAAAGTGGGCTGGATTTACAATCCCAGTAGTTGTCGACACCAATACAGGACAAGTTCATAAATTCAAGAGAAACCCCATGTGGGGGCGGATCTACTATCCTCATTTCACTAAATTAATTCAAGCAACCACAAGCTGATTTCTTAACTATGAAACCTCTTCTAAGCGTTCTTTTCATGCTTGGCACCCTCCTAGGCCATGCTGTAGAAATCGATGACTCCACGAGCACAAAAAAATACCAATTCACCGTAGGATATTTCGGAAGCATGTTGACAAGCCCTGGAATAGCCGGTGGCTACGAAAGAGTCTTGAAATCAAAAATAAAGTCCCGAAACAGTTTTTTCAATTCTGAAAAAAAAGTTCAAATAGAGAAACTATTAGGTCTGGAGGCCAATGTAGGTTTTTACTGGGTCCCCACAGTTCATGTCGGATCATTCCTGTCTTCTGGAATCGCCTATGAAAAAAGAAAAACCAAGAAGAAATCCAAGTTTCAAAGGGTTTCACTTCAGGCAGGCCTTTTCAGATCCTTTCTGCCCAAAACATTTAATGTAGAGGACGATGAAATAAAGAGAGTTTTCTTGCCCGGAAGATTCCACTTTTTTCCTGCTATTAGATACACAAGGGGAACCTTAGTTGGAGACATCCCAATATACTGGGGTGCTAATCTCATGATATTGTCGAACTACAATACAGCCATTAATCCATTGTTGAATCTAGAAATTGGTGTGAAAATAAAATGAGAAAGCTTCTTTTTCTTTTGGTGTTCATTTCTACGCTCAGTTGTAAAAAAGATTTGAAGGACCTGAGTGAAACCATTTATGTTCGAAATGATGGTGCAGATATGCCTGCATACGTGCACGGAAATGCCGAAGACAAAACCTTTGTCATAATACTACATGGTGGGCCAGGTGGAAGTGGCTTAGAGTATCGCACTGGCATTTTTCAATCTATACTTGAAAAGAAATACGCCATGGTCTATTGGGATCAAAGAGGACAAGGCATGTCTGAGGGAACTTATGATGAAAGCTATCTTAACGTAGCCCAACTTGTAGAAGATTTAGAAAAATTGGTCCTTGTATTAAAAGAAGAATATGGTAATGAAATCAAGCTCTTTCTTTTAGGACATAGTTGGGGTGGAGCGTTGGGTTCCGCTTATTTAATTCAGGACGATAATCAATTTAATTTTAAAGGATGGATTGAAATGGACGGGGCTCATAATCTACCCTTACTGAACAAAGAAGCCATCAAGATGTTTCTTGATATAGGACAGATGCAAATTGACACCGGCAATAGTATTTCATTTTGGTCAGATATCAGGGCTCAGGTAATGTCGTTTGATACTTCAAACATAAAAACGGAAGACGCCACATATCTAAATACAAAGGGCTTTGAGGCTGAAGATAGGTTAATCGAAGATGACGTGATGCTCTACGATGATCAATATACGGAGGGCTTGATTGCCAATAATTTGATTCGAGGAAATGTTTTGACAAAGTTCATTTCTGGGAATGTTACAAATAATGGATTGTTCGAAGAGGTTGAGCAACTCAATTCATCCCCTAAATTAAATGTGATCACAATACCTTGTCTCTTTCAATGGGGTAAGTATGATTTTGTTGTGCCCCCTGCCTTAGGAGAAGAAGCTTTTAGTTTGGTTTCATCCGCAGAGAAAGAACTTGTCATTTATGAATTTTCTGGTCATTCACCAATGAACAATGAACCCGATTTAGTAGCCAACGACCTTATCGAATTTATTGATAAACATAAATAATGATGCTCAGAAAGTTAACTTTAGTTAAATGTTTTAGACTTGAATGTCAGCAAAATAATAATGTTGCATTAACGGAGTTTAATTTGGTATCTTTGTAATAATTAGACGATGATGGAATATCAAGCTGGAGAACTTCTTAGACAAATTACTACCCCAAGCGATTTAAGAAAATTCAAACCTGAACAATTACAGCAAATTTGTGACGAACTTAGAGACTTTATCGTAGATGTAGTTTCTTCAAAAGGTGGCCATTTTGGTGCAAGCCTCGGTGTTGTTGAGCTTACTGTAGCAATCCATTACATTTTTAACACCCCTTATGATCAGCTTGTCTGGGACGTAGGACATCAAGCCTATGGTCACAAGATTTTGACTGGCAGAAGAGAGATATTTCATACCAACCGAAAATATAAAGGTCTAAGTGGTTTCCCAAAACGAGCTGAAAGCGAATACGATACATTTGGAGTAGGTCACTCTTCCACTTCCATTTCTGCTGGATTAGGGATGGCAGTCGCTTCAAAATACCAGGAAATCACAGACAAAAATCATATTGTCGTTATCGGGGATGGCGCAATGACAGGAGGTTTAGCGTTTGAAGGTTTAAATCATGCGGGCGTTTCAAATTCGAACCTACTCGTTATCTTAAATGATAACTGTATGTCTATTGATCCTAATGTCGGGGCCTTAAAAGAATACTTAACCGATATCACAACTTCCCACACTTATAACAAAGTGAGAGATGAAGTTTGGAATATGTTAAGCAAGCTAAGCCGATTTGGCAGAAGCGCTCAAGAGATTGCTTCAAAAGTGGAAAAAGCAATAAAAGCTGGCGTAATGGAGAAGAGTAACTTCTTTGAATCGCTTAAGTTCAGGTATTTCGGACCTATTGATGGCCATGATGTAAACTATCTGGCAAAAGTTCTTGAAGATATTAAAGACATCCCTGGACCTAAACTGCTACATTGTGTTACCAAAAAGGGTAAAGGCTATCAACCTGCAGAGGATGGTAATCAAACGAAATGGCATGCTCCCGGGTTATTTAATAAAGATACTGGAGAAATCGTCAAAGTTTCCCCTAAGTCTCCACAGCCCCCAAAATATCAAGATGTATTTGGTCACACCATTGTTGAGCTAGCGGAAAAAAACGAAAAAATTATGGGGATCACACCCGCAATGCCAACTGGTAGTAGCTTAAACATTATGATGAAAGCTATGCCGGACAGAGCTTTTGATGTCGGTATTGCGGAACAACATGCAGTAACTTTTTCAGCAGGTTTGGCCACACAAGGCTTAAAACCCTTTTGCAATATATATTCATCGTTCATGCAAAGAGCATTTGACTCCGTTATACATGACGTTGCTATTCAGAAATTGCCAGTTGTCTTTTGTTTGGATCGAGCTGGTCTTGTGGGAGCAGATGGCGCTACGCATCATGGAGCATATGATTTGGCCTATATGAGATGCATCCCCAACATGGTGATCTCGGCTCCCATGAATGAGAAAGAATTGAGAAACTTAATGTACACTGCCCAACTGGAAAAAACTGATGTTCCCTTTGTAATAAGATACCCAAGAGGACAAGGTGTAATGACAGATTGGAAAACTCCATTTCAAGAAATCCAGATTGGACAGGGCCAAAGGTTAAGAACTGGTGATGACGTAGCTATTCTATCAATCGGTCATATTGGCAATCTTGCAGTTGAAGCTTGCGATAAACTACAAGAAAGTGGCATCTCTGTTGCCCACTATGATATGAGGTTTGTAAAGCCCCTAGATGAACTTATGCTTCAAGAGGTTTTTAACAAATTCGATAAGGTGATTACTCTAGAAGATGGTTGTTTACCTGGAGGGTTTGGAAGTGCTATTCTGGAGTTTATGGCACAAAATGACTTCAAAGCCAACGTCAAGATGTTAGGAATTCCTGACAGAATTGTTGAGCATGGTTCTCAAAATGAGCTATATTCGGAGTGTGGTTATAATGTTGATGATATCATCAACACTGCCAAATCTCTTGTGGATGTTAAACTCAAAAGTGTTTTTGCCTAGAATTAAGGCTTACCTTCCAGTATTTCTGAGGTATTGTTGGCTATTTGCACTTCTTTGCTCAGTGCACTCATCCTTTGCGCAAGAACGCGTCCGCTTTGATCACCTAACTATTAAAGAAGGACTTTCACAAAGTTACATCACCTGTTTTGCTCAAGACCCTAAGGGTTATATGTGGATTGGAACTCAAGATGGGCTGAATCGATATGATGGCTACTCTTTTGAACACTTCAAATACGATTCGGAAGATACGAACTCCCTAAGTGGCAATTATATTTTTGATATTATCGTGAGCGATTCCAACACGCTCTGGATCGCAACCGATAATGGGATTTCAAAGTTAAACCTCAAGACGCTGAAATTCAGTAGATTTTCCCAATCACAACTGAACCTTATCTCTCAGCAATCAAATTATTTTAGAAGCTTGTTCATTGATAGCAATCAAGATATATGGATTGGACCTGAAAAAGGAGGCTTGAGTGTTTGGAATCATGAATCCAACACTTTTAAGAATTTCCGAATATCCAAAAACACCATAATTCGTGACATTTGCGAAGACTTCCTTGGAAATATTTGGGTCGCCACAGAAGGCTCTGGTTTATTTAAACTGAATAAATCGCATAATGGCCATTCCAATATTTTGAATCATCCAGATCAACCCAATGGGATTTCCTCCAATTATATCCGGTCACTTTATACTGACAATAGTGGACTCATCTGGATTGCAACAGACAATGGAATAAACCTACACTCACCAAACTTAGATGAGGAAAATGCCTTTTACTATATAAAAGAGGCTTATAACGAAAATGGTACTCTTGAAAATTTAGAAAACCTTGTTGTAAATGATATTATAAAGGATCAAGAGGGCTATTATTGGATTGCCTGCGAAAACAAAGGCTTTCTAAGGCTAAGACTTCGAATTTTAGGACCTGGTAAATTCGAGGTTTTTATCATGAACAGGTACAATGAAAAATCTATTGGGGAGGAAAAAACGATTAGTGATGTCGGTTTAGCGGTTTATGAAGATTATAGTGGTGTTATCTGGCTTGGGACTACAAAAGGAATCAGTAAGAATGATTACTATAACCAGACATTTATTCGATACAAGGAATTAGAAGGAAAAAAATCCTTAAATGACAATATCATTTGGTCAATTGAGGAAGCCCAAGAAGGGAAGCTATGGATTGGAACCAGAAAAGGTCTTAACATTTTAGACCTTAAATCAGATGTCATGGAGTCTTATCCAAACGTTTCCAAGACTCAGTATTATAAAAAGAACTCAAGTGTCCTCTGCTCTAAGTCTGTTGACAAAAGGTCAGTTTATCTTGGAACAGTTGATGGTTTAGTTTGCGCCAAGTTGAACAGCAAAGGAGCAATCGTCAACTTTGTAAACGAGCGTTATGGAAACTCGTTTTCACAGAATTTTCAAGAAAACAGAATTTATGATATCATCGAGGGTAAAAAAGGCGAATTCTGGATTGGAACAAGATATGGAATTGGATTCATTGACAAAAACAATGATGTTTCTGATTTTTTCACTTTCGACTTAGTCAACGAAATCAGTGAGCGTAACCTAGTTAGATGTTTGCATTATTCTTCCGAAGGCGAAATTTGGATCGGCACCAAACAAGGCTTGAAGCGCATGGAAAGGTCGATAAACGGTGCGATAAGCTTTGAATCATTCCGGCTTGTTGAAGAGGGAGGCTATTCAAATGATCATGTCTCATCAATTACCGAAGACGAGGATGGAAACCTCTGGCTGGGCACCTTCGGATCTGGACTTCTAAATTTTGATCCAGAAACGGGAGATTTTGTGAGGTACACTGAAAAGGATGGCTTGTCCAACAATTTCATCTACGGCTTGATCATTGACAAACTAGGCAAGTTATGGGTAAGTACAAACCGTGGAATAACTGCTATGAATCCCAAAACAAAAGCCTTCAAAATTTATCGAGAAGAAGACGGGCTTCAAAGTGATGAATTTAACATGGGTGCCTATGCAAGGTTGCAGAATGGAGCATTGGCATTTGGTGGAATCAATGGTTTCAACCTTTTTAATCCGAGTTATATCAAAAAGAACTCCTTTCAGCCTAAAGTGGTTATCACCGATTTCAGTTTGGTAAATAAAAATATTGTCATTAGAGATAAAGAAAAAGCCATCGATTATACGCATTTAATTGAGCTTAAGTACAAACAAAATAACATAAGCATTTCATATGCGGCATTGCACTATGCCTCTCCAGAAAAGAATGAATACAAATATCGACTCAAGGGGTTTGATGAAAATTGGATCTCTGCTAGGTCTAACCGGACTGCCTATTTCACAAATTTACCACATGGAGAGTATATTTTTGAAGTCATTGCCAGCAACGGTGCCGATATCTGGTCCACAGAACCAGCTAGAATATCAATTACAATAAAGCCTGCTTTCTGGCAGACCTTTTGGTTTCGTGCCATTTGTACGATTGTATTTGCCGGTTTGGTGTTCTTAGTTTTTCAAGCGAGAATTCAATTAGTAAAGCGACAAAAGGAAGTATTGAGTACACTCATTGAAAAAAGAACCAGGGAAGTCATCAATCAAAAAGAGCAACTTGAAGAACAGAAAAAGCTGCTCGAAGAGGAAAAAGAAAAGGCAGATAAATTATTAAGAAATATGCTTCCCCAACAAACTGTTGAGGAACTCCAGTTAAAAGGGAAGGCCAGAGCCAGAAGTTATCGCATGGCAACTGTGATGTTTACAGACTTCAAAAACTTTACTAAGATTTCCGAAAGCATGCGTCCAAAAGCACTGGTCAATGAGCTAGATGCCCATTTCAAATCATATGATGAGATTATTGAAAAGTATCATGTAGAAAAAATCAAAACTATTGGTGATTCTTACATGTGTGTGGGAGGAATACCAATCAGAAACCGCACAAACCCAATCGATGTTGTCCTTGCGGCCATGGAAATTCAGCGATATATGAAAAAGCTGAAAGAAGAGAAAATCAAACGAAATGAGAATTTCTGGGAAATCAGAATTGGTATTCATACAGGGGAGCTCATTGCAGGTGTCATAGGAACCAAACGTTTTGCCTATGATATTTGGGGGGATACAGTAAACGTTGCTAATAGGATGGAAATGTCTTGCGTGGAGGGAAAAGTGAACATCTCAGGTAAAACCTATAGCCGCATTAAAAACTATTTTGACTGTACCTATAGAGGTAAAATCAAAGCAAAAAACAAAGGTGAAATTGACATGTATTATGTTGAAGGCATAAAGGAAGAATACTCCATGAATGCTGACAAAGCCACACCAAATCAGATGTTTTGGGAAATGATTAACCTAAGCCTTTACAGTCCAATCAACTACCGAAGAGCAGAGGAAAACGTTTTACAAAGACTCAAAGCTCGGCTCCCTCAGAACCTCTTTTATCATAGTGTTGAGCATACAGTAGATGTGTGTTCTGCTGCTGAAAGAATCGCATTGTCAGAGGGGGTCAAAGGAGAGGATTTATTCCTTGTAAAAACTGCCGCCTTGTACCATGATGTTGGATATATTAGAAAATATCATGACAATGAAGTTATTGCAGTCGAAATGGCCAAAGAAAGTCTGCCAAAATATGGTTATACAGATGAACAGATAAATAAGATTTCTAATCTCATTCTTGCCACAAGAGTTCCTCAAAAGCCAATGAATCATTTGGAAGAAATTCTCTGTGATGCGGACCTTGATTATCTGGGAAGAGATGATTTTGATGAAATCTCTGAGAACCTTAAGAAAGAATTCATCCATCGAGGGCAAATTGAAGAAGAACGGGAATGGGATGAAATTCAAATCTCGTTTATCACTAGACATAAATATTTCACACCTACCTCAAGGGCACTTAGGGGCGCCAAAAAGAAGGAAAATTTAGCCAAGATCAAAAGAAGATACAAGGCAAATAATTATAAAAGTTAGTACCTTCAAAAGGTTAGCTAGTCCTATTTTGAAAACACCTAAAAATCAATTACATGGAACTCTTTATGGACAAAAACTTAATCGATTTTGAAAAATCATTTATTTCTTATTATAAATCTAAAATTGTTTACAACGAAACGCCATTAAATACAGAAGATTTCATTAACTCTCTCCGAGTTTTCACCTGGTTTGCAAAGGAATTTGAATTCAGCGATGTCAGAACAAGCTGCGAAGATGTGATAACCCTGTTCGGTTCGAAGGACCCATTTAATTTGGGTTTAATGAGTTTTTTATTGTCCTATGTTAATCATGAAACATTGTATTGTAATGATTTTGCATTGGGCATATCAAACAACATTCCTCAGACAATTCAGGCTTTTTGTGGTTCATACCAGAAACTGCTTTTAGAACAGGACAGCAATGCAAATACGAAGCCGCTGGTAGAATTGAAGGTGGCTTTTAACAGATTGGAAAATGTAAGAAAATATGTTTTGCTATATTTCGGAGATTTTTTCCGCTATCATATTTCAGAATTACCGCTAATTCAAAAATTTCATCAAACCGATATTGAAGACATTCTATATGAAATGATCTTAAACACAGATGAAATTGATGAGACAATTATGATTCAATTAAGAGATAAATTGAAAAAAATGGTCTTAGACTCTAATTTGGTCTTCAGCCATAATTCAGGGTTTCAAACTGAAACCATAATTAGTTTTATAAATAACGAAGACTGAGCAATTACTACCTCTAGTAATTAAATCTGCCCAGTCGTATCACCTACCTGTGTGCTTAATAATTGGAAACATAATGTTCCAAGCAAATAATTATAAAAGTTAGTATCTTTAAGCATTCTAACAAAGTGCGTGGTTTCACTGATAGAAAGTCTGAAAATCACGTGTTTAAAATACGATTTCATGGAAAACTACGAAGCCATTTTATTAGACAGAGGCTATGATCCAGAAATGCTCCCGAATGACGTTTCTGACATTTTTTTGAGAGCTTGTAGAAAAGGTGATATTCCTTTGGTAAAGGCTTTTCTCAAGATTAACCCTGCACTCATTTTTATCAATACAAAAGAGAGCAATCCTTTGAATCGATCAGTAGAATCTGGAAATATTGAACTTGTCACATTTCTTGTTTCAACGGACTTAGACATTGAATTAAAAGACAAGGATGGTGATACGGCATTCCATACCGCACTAAATTGGAAGGCTTATGAAATTGCTGACCTATTGTTAGAAAAAGGAGCCAGCCCAACGAATATCAATCGAAAGAATATTTCAGCGCTTAGTGTAGCCGTTAGAAACAATCTTGATGATTTTGTATTTAAGATGTTGGAAAAGGGGGTAGAAATTGACCAATATGCAGCTTCATGGACTGTTCTAGAAGACAAACCACATTTTCTCAAGGCTTTTTTAGAAAATGGAATGGATCCCAATATGAGTATTTCCTTTTCTGAAACACCCTTTACCTGTCAGGCAGTTATTAAAAAAACAAATGAAGCCCTAAAAGTATTACTTGAACACAAAGCAGACCCCAATAAAGCAAATGAAAATGGCTGGACGCCCTGGATGCTCGCCACGCACTACGAAATGACTGAAACATCTGAAATTCTTGAAGGTTTTGGTGCTGAAACTCGTGATATGAAGCCCATGCTTCAAGGGCTCGAGGCTGCAAAAAATGGAGAGCTGGATGCTTTAATTAAAGTACTTGATGAAGGCTTGGATGTAAACACAAAGAACCACCAAGGCTTAAACCTCTTCTTTTGGGCTGTTTCTAAGGGTCATTATCACTTAATCGACCCACTCTTAGAACGTGGTGCGGACCCAAACTGTGTTTATAGTAAAACCAGTGCTCCTTTGACCTACTTAAGTATGAATCCGGCTAAAACCGATTTAATGAAAAAGCTCTTGAAGGCAGGAGCCAATCCAAATGAAGGCGAGCATGGTTCCCAAGCACTTTTTAATGCGATCCTCAGCGAAAACCTGCCTGTCATCGAAATGCTTATTGAAGCTGGAGCTGACCCCAACACCAAAAACAAACACAAGGAAAACGGAATGACCAAAGCCGTTACCAAAGACAACATGAAAATGTTGGAGCTCCTTAAGAAATTAGGAACTGATATAAATGGCTCCGGTGGCTACCCCCCAATTCATGCTGCTATTTATAAAAATCGTATCGATTTCCTAAAATGGTTCATCGCAGAAGGAGCTGATTTGAACGCAAAGGACAAGTTTGGAGAAACCCCATTGATGAAAGCCTGCAAAACTGAAGGTGGGAAAGCATCATTAGAAGCGCTCGAGCTGCTTCTTGAGCATGGAGCTGATATTCATGTTAAAAATAATATTCAACTTAATGCTTTGCAATATGCTAAGCTATATAGTAGTGACGCACATACATACATTAAGGATTATTTAAAATCACTTTCCATAGATTATGAAAAAGTCGTTCCAAATATGGACGAATGGACATTCTTTGGTTGGTTAGAAACAGAAAATGAATGGATCATAAAAAACATCATTAAACACGGTTATGATATTAACAAGGTGCACCATCTTCCACCACTGATTCACTGTAGTAGAAGGTACAAGAAGAAAAACTTCAAGTTATTGCTCGAATATGGCGCTGACCCATTATACAATGGCGAAGATACTGAGGGTGCACTATCCGCAGCAGCAGCTTTGGGCTTAGACGAAGTCAAACTATGTCTCGCTAAGGGTGCTGATATCGATTATAAAACTTCTGTTGGGCGTACCGCTCTAACCAAAGCATGTATATTGGGCAAAGTAGAGGTCGTGGACTACCTTATAGAAAAAGGTGCCTCTATAAACCCTTGTCGCGCTGGGTTTTCACCATTAATGGAGGCCGCCAGACACGACCAAACTGATATTGTAAAAAAGCTTCTAAAACTCGGTGCGGATGCCAACATCAAAAATACACTAGGTAAAACGGCACTCGATTATGCCACCGAAAAAGGTAACGAAGAAATTACTAAAATGCTGTCTTCAGTAACAAATATTGATACTACTGATGGTGAAGGTATGAGCTCATTATTTAAAGCTTGTATCAAAGGAGATTTTGCTGCGGTAACCAATCTTATTGAAAGGGGTGCTTCAAGTGATCTTGTTAGAAAAGATGGTATTGACATGAAGAAATTTGCATCATATCGTCAAGAAATTGCTGAGGCTATTGGAGTTCCTTTTCAACCCATATCCTATAAAAAAATTGATACTCCCAAAGGAGATTTTTTTAATTTAATCATGAACCAGCCCCTAACATACGATGATTTGAACGCCCAGAATTACAGGGGGGACACTATAATGCATCTGGCAATTGCTCAACGAAAAACGGAGGTGGTCAATGAGCTTCTAACCAGAGGAGCCGATCATACCATTAAAAACGAAAATGGTGACTCTGCTTGGTTTCTGGCGGAAATAATTGGCGGTAGGAAAATCAAGGATTTATTTTTCACAAGAGGTTTGATTTATAGTGAAAAAGGTATGGTCGATAAACAAGTGGGTCTTTACAATCGAATTGACGAATGCAAGAAAGCATTAAACTCCGGTGACCTGCTCAAAACGGAGACATTGATCAACGATTTTACAATGAGCCCTTATTGTTTAGAAAGTCATCTATTCCCAATTTTCGCGGCCATTAGTCTCGGAGATTTTGATTTGATCAACTTACTTTTCGAAAAAGGTGTTCCTTTTGATATCAAAAGAGGAGAAAATACATTGATAGAGCGGGTAATTAGGAATAAAAAGCCCACTCTCTTAAAGAAGTTCTTTGCTCAATATGAATCGGAGATCAAGGCGCAAAATCTGGATTTATTGACTTTTGCAATAGACTGCGAAAATGATACTGTCATAAACGATTTAGTGCAATTTGGGTACGATCTTAAGAACATTTCAGAAAATGATATCGCAAGTACATATTGGCCAAAGAAACTCGAATTATACGTTATGGCCTTCGGGTTGCTAGGCAAAAAAGATCTACAAAAAGCGGCTTTCGATCAACTTGTTGCGCTAGAAGAAAAGTCTATTCATTGACCCAAACAAATTTCATTGTTTTACGGTCGCTTCTCAAAAAGTAAAGTCCTGATTTTAGGTTTTTTAGGGAATATCCAGACATTGACTGGGTCGTTGTAAAACAATCTGTCAAAGTCCCATCAACAGCATATATTTCGTAAGACCCTTCGTCATTGACCCAGATTTTTTGATGCGCGATGTAACCGAGTTCTTTCAGATCATCATTTACCTCATATCTGCCAAGGACATTTTGAAAGTTGGTGAGAAATTCTTCATAATACATTGCAGCAATTTCAGCATCATGAATGATTAATGTGTTTTCATCGTTATCATCTTCTGCGGAGTTGGTCCAATTGTGAGACCCTGTAATTACAAGAGGATTTGAACTTGTGTCCGTAGCATCAACAACGCAATATTTGTGATGGAATGTTTCTGGAAGTGTCAAATGCGTCAAAACACCAACACCTGCATTTGCTAAAGTATTATGCTCAGAGCCAAAGAGAATGGTGTTTTCTATGATTCCATTACAATCAACGCCAGCATTTTCTCTCAAAATTATCTCATCCCTTAAGTCGTTTCTAGTAAAAGACAAAAGGCCAAAACTCAGATCAGCATTTGCTGTGCTAAGCGCATTCTCAATTTTGGCCGTTGTTCCATCTGATGGTGAAAAATATAATTCAACGGCAATACCATCAATAATAAAATTATGGGGGGTGTTGTCCGTTTTGTCCGGCCCGAACTTGGCATTTCCAGCATTTGGGCTTGCTCCAGAAGAACCCCACATCTCTTCAAACTCCGTTGCATATGCCTCCGCCAATGGTTTATCTTGAATGATTACCATATTGTTGTAATCGTCATGAAGACTACTGTTTGAATGATTCATGGACCCAGTAATGACATAACTATTGTTGACATCCGCTTCATCGATAATAATGAACTTGTTATGCATTACATTCCCATCACTTGGTTTTTGAAGTAACGGAACCGCAGCAGAAAGATTATTGAGTTCGTTATTGTTCAAAATATCGTTATCTGCAGCAATGTAGCGCACCTGGATTCCATTTGTGTGAGCAGCGTTAATTGCCTGAACAATAGGGAGATTACTGGTGTTGTAATTACAAATATCTATTGTACTGTTAGCACTGCTTATGTATTTGACTATTGTATCCTCAAAATTGACATTTCCAACACCATCCCCATATGGTGATATCCAGTTCTCAACACCCTGGCTAAAATAGATTTTGATCTTATCCGTACTTTGAGCTTTGACGAATAATGCAAAGCAAAGGGGTACTACAAACAATAAAATTCTCATAGATTCAAATCTAAGGATGATTTTGTTGAGTCTAAAGAGAATCACACTTTATACCCCTTTTTGTCATCTCCTCCATTCATAACGTTATGAACAAATAATTGCATTGAGCCGAAATGTTTAGTAAATTTAAGAGACTTGACTGAAATTATATAAGGGTTTTTTGCTTAGTAGCTTTAACAGCCAAATAAAATTACAAACATCTCACATCGATCAATTGCGCTACATTGTCTTCATATTGTCTCTAATTTCCATTCATAGCTTTGTTTTTCCACAATGTCAAATCAATGTAAATGGAGGTTTTGAAGGGGGGCAAATCGGTTTTTCATGCCCAGGTCATAACAATGTCAATAATCCTTGTCTGATTGATGGAGAGTACATCATTACCAACTCCGTTGCAGGTTGTTATGCAGGCACTTGGTGGTTGGATAACGATCATACCACTGGTTCAGGTAATTTTTTAGCTGTAAATATTGATGACAATGTCGCTGCGAATCCCAATCCTTTGATTTACTGTACCACTGTAAACACTCAAGCCAATCAGGTCTATGATATTTGTTTTTGGGCATATAATATAAGCGGCACTATAGGAAATGAGCCTCAACCACAATTAGAAATAGATGGTGTGCTCAATGGAAACAGTCAAGTGATTCCAGTAGATAGCTCTTGGCACCTTGTATCATCTAGCTTTACCGCCACAAACCCCGTGACCAACGTGTGTATTAGAAACATGGTATTGCACAATGGAGGCCCCGGATTTGATATTGCTTTGGATGATATTTTTATCGGAAAATCCATTGACAGCATTTCTACTCAGAACATTGGAAATTCCCTTTGTCAAGGTGATCCGGCTTTAATTGAAATTGACATATACGGCTGTTCGGATTCAGCTCAATTAAGCATTGTGAGTTTATCAATGGACACCACAATTTGGGCTTCAGTTCAAGATACCATTGAAATCTATCCAAGTCAAAATGAGTGGTACTATTTCAAAACACTAGATTGTAATCCCAAAATGGACTCGGTTTTTATTTCTGTATCACAACCTCTTGATGCAACCATTCTTCTAGAGGATTTCTGTCAAAATACAATCAATTCTATCCAAATCTTAGGAGATACTGGTGGCGTTTTCCAATTCCTTAACCCTCCGAACTATAACGAAAGTATTGATCCTGCCTCCGGAAATATTTCAAACGGTGTTGCTGGCGAAAGCTACGTTATCCAATATACAGTTGGTAATGCCTGCCCAAGCTCTTTTACTGATACAGTGCGTTGCTTGGACCTTCCGACTGGACAAATCTCGGGATGGGATAATCTTTGCGACTCGATCAACACCAACATTGTTGTTGATCTTACGGGAGTCGCGCCCTTCATATTTTCAGTAACCAATGGCTCTGATACCATTGCATATCAAAACATTCTTCAGCAACAAGTTAATTTTGAAGCCAATTCGGAGGGGAATTGGCAACTCATTTATATACAAGACTCCATCTGCCCTGGTTTAGTCTCAGGCCAGGCATTGGCCAAAAGTGAAATTTCAGGAACGCATCAAGTATTTTCTTATTGTGATTCCTCGCTCATCAAGTTTTCTCATAACAATTTTAGCCAGAATTGTAATTGGATCATTGATGATAGTATTTCTATCAATTCTTGTTCAGCTCAAATTACCATGTTTGAGGAGGGACTTCACACATATCAATTAAACATCAACGATTCCTCCTGCAACGCCACCTTTAAAAAAGCATTCAATCTTGAATTTGATGCTGTTCTATTTGACATCATAGTGCCTTCAGAGCGTTTAACATGGTCAGATGACTATTTCATGGTGCAGCTTTTCGATATCTCGAAAAATGCCACCTCATATGAGTGGCGGATTAAAGACAAAGTGTATTCCAATGACGAGGTCAAGATTCCTATAGATTTTGGAGATTCAACCATCAAGGTTTGCATGACTTACAATACATTAAACTGTTCCGATTCCATTTGTAAAATGATCAGGATTTTACCCTCGCAAAACATATATGCTCCCAATTCATTCAGCCCAAATCAAGATGGAATTAATGACTTATTCAGATTCTATGCAACACAAGCATTTACTTCAACCTTGCAAGTTTTTGATCGATGGGGAAGTTTGGTTTTTCAGTCTGAAAAGGCAGAATGGAATGGTGAAATTGAGAAACGCCCTGCTCCAATAGGGACTTACTCTTATGTTTTAGACTATCAATTGGAGAATCAGAACACTACACAGCGATTGATTGGGCCAATATTTTTAGTCCGATAGCATTAGTGATATGGATAATCATTGATCCAATGAAAGCCTCTCGTCATAAGTTTATAATCAAACGGCTTTTTTAAGTATCTCAAACGCATCGTATCAAATTTCAAGATTAAAACGGAATCCAAATTCTGATATTCAATCTGACCACTTAAAGTTGAATCAGTGAAGGCTTCATAAGTGATAGTCTTAGCAACAGTATCAACAAGGATTTCTAAGGGAATCATTCCCTCATCATTGAAAACCTGCATATATTGCTCGTAATCAATAATCATTTTTTGCCAACCTTGAGTCGAGCTTTGATTTGCTGCTAATTCATAAACGCCCTGAAGTGGAACGGAAACCGATGCATTTTCCTCAGAGTAGCCATACTGTTCAGAAAAATCCATCAAATAGATCATAGGAACGATCAATGAGTACATCACAATTATTGGCCGTTTAAAACGAAACTCTAAGCCCCCACTAGTTTCGCGATGGGTCAACAAAAATCTAAATAGCTGTTTTCGATAGTAGCAAATTATGGCAAAAGCAAAAACTAATAATTGAAATGAAAAAAGCTTTACAGGAATATCAAATGACATATTCATCATAAAAACATTAAACATCACTCCAAATGCAAGAATGGCTCCAATTAAGGTAGTTTTTCTAAAAATTAATAATGTTCCAGCCAATATTTCAGATATCCCCGCGAAATACATATAGGTCTTAGAATAGCCCATAAAGGTCCAGGCTAATCCCATAGGAGAATATTCCCCCATTTTCTTTTCTAAATGAAATAGACTGGGTTCGGAAAATTGACCATCCAAGAACTTTGCCCACCCATAACTCCATAAGCTGTATCCTAAGAATGCCCTCAACAAAAGCCAAGACCACATTCTCGTTTTTTCTGATGATAATCTCCTCCACTTTATAGCCAATAAGCCAATTAAAAATGATAAGATAATTGATGAAAGTACTTTGAGATAGTAATACAACAAATCCCCGCTTCCCGTTTCAAACCATTGTACTTCCAGATCAAAATAATCTCCAATTTTAGGCAGCAATTGTTTCCAAAAAGATTCATAATAATCCGCTATACCTTCACCAATTGAAGGAATCATGTCTAGAGGAAAGGGCAGGACAAGCAAAACCGTCAATGTCAAACCCGCAAGTCCGAAATACCTATTCATTAACCTATAAACAACTGAGAAGATGCATAGTTACATCGGTCCATGTAAGATTTGGAATAAAATATGATATGGGCTTAATTATGACTGTAGGTTTGAATAATTCTAACTTTCTCTTGTTTTAAACAAGAACAATCTTCTATTAATACAGCGTGTTTGTGTTTTTAATCTTACCGCCCGCCATCCAAGCATAGAATCTCATAAAACCATCAACTGCTTGGATGGCATCCCAATGTTCAACTATCTTACCATCCTCTACTTTCCAAGTATCTTTAATGTTCAATCCCTTGTTGGCATTACCTCTATGCTTCTTCTTAATGGTAACATGTGACTGGAAAATAACATGATTACCATCAACATAAATATGCTTTACATCATAGGAATACTCTGGATATCTCTTTGCAAACTTGCTCACAAAATCAATTACCCCTACCATACCGTCTTCCATGCCCCTGTTGTGCTGAATATAGGGGTTTTT